>CAVACS010000130.1:0-6569 GCA_963587105.1 Anaerovoracaceae bacterium
TTCCCATTTGTGAAGATCATGGCTTGAGGTTACCCACCACAAATAGCGAATAACCAAACCCTTGATTATATTTGATTGTATTACAATAAATTAAAAAATGTGAGGGTGACACAAAATCATACTTTTGTAACATCCCCTTCTTATCCCTGTGTTTACGATGACACTCAACAGCTTTCTACAGTCTATTTGTTTTGACTTATTGCTTTGTTTCATTCTAGCGCATGATGATAGGGCGTATTTGATATGGTATTTCCCCTTCACAGCGGGTTATATGTGTTGATGATGAGGACGGCCTCCTCCTTCTTGGAGATACACTTGTCCATGGCTTCCCGCACTATGTAGCGCTGTGCGTCGTTCTCGCTCATCGAAAGTTTGTTCATCAGGAGGGATTTTGCTCTGTTGACAAGCTTTATCTCCTCCATCTTCTCCTCAACCTTCACCTTCTCGTCGGCGATGCGTCCGACCCTGTCAGCTGTCGTGCTCAGCCACGAGACCGCAGTAGAAAGCAGAGGAAGGGAGAGAGGCTTCTTCATAATATAGACACCGCTTCCCCTCAGCACAGCCTCCGCCTCGCTGAAGTTCCCTCCCGGGGAGAGGAAGAGAATGGATGAAAGATTCTTCTGCGAGAGATCGCGTGCAAGCTCCAGCCCGTTCTCATCCTCAAGCGGGCTGTTAATCATTATTATATCATAAGTTCTGAAGATGACCTGCCGCCTTGCCTGAAGCGCGCCTGCAACATACTTCACCGGATAGTACAAAGATGGTGGAAGAAGCTGGGAGACAAAGGATTCGAAGGACGGCATTGATGATACTATCAGGACCGAATAGACTCTCTCGTTCAGCATATTTCTATTCCGTGTAGAATGATATTACCTCCGGGGGGAGAACACGCGAGATAAATCCGCTTTCCGCGGCCACCCCCTTCGCCTCCTCTAACGACTGAGGAAGGAGAAACTCCTCTCCGATCTCCGTATTGTAGAGATCCAAATCGATACTGAGCGGCGGTTCGAGCCTCTGCTCTATTCCCTCAGAAGCGGCGTTGATGATGAGAGCGAGGGCAATGTAGATGTTGCACTCCGCATCGGGGCTTCTTACCTCAGCTCTGACGTAGGGCCCTGATGCTGCGGGTATTCTGATGAGCTGCGAGCGGTTTCCGTATGAATACGATATGTATTTGGGAGCCTTGTCACGTCCCAGTCTTCTGTATGATGCCTCTACAGGATTGAGAAAGATGGTCATATCCCGGATGTACTTCATTATCCCAGCCGTCATGTATGACAGCGAATCCTCACCCTCGCCCTTCACAGATATGTTTATATGAAGGCCGTTACCCGGGGCATTTACTAGAGGGCGTGGAGAAAAATCGGCATAAAGGCCGTTACGCATCGCGACTGTACGCACGACCTGGCAGAATGTCTCTCCGTTGTCGGCGGCTGTGAGGGGATCGGAATAGGAGAAGTCTATCTCGTTCTGGCCCGGTCCCTCTTCATGATGGGATACCTCCGGGTGAAGCCCCAGATCCTCGAGCATGAGACATATCTCACGCCTTATTGCTTCTCCCCTGTCGAGGGGTGATGAGGCCATATAGCCTTCACTGTCGATCGGCTTATCTGAAGGAGTGCCGTCCTCGTTCAAAGGAAAGAGATAGAATTCATATTCGGTTCCGAAGAAGAAGGAGAGCCCCTTCTCCCGTGCCTTTCCGACAGCATTTTTCAACACCGTTCTGGAGTCTGTTTCAACACTTCTTCCGTCGGGGAATGTGACATAACAGAAGAACTTGACGGCTTTGCCCTGGTCGGGTCTCCAGGGAAGAATCGTGAATGACGACAAATCCGGATGTAGAAAGAGATCGGAGTGCACACCGTCGGACGAGAAGCCGTCGATGGCTGACCCGTCTATCGATATTCCGTATTCGAAAGCCCTCCCCATCTCGGAGGGCATGATGGTCGTAGTCCGCATTCTTCCCCGTATGTCGATGAATGAAAGAAGGACGAACTTGACATCCTCCTCCTTCATGTACTCTATGATCTCTTCCTTTGTGTATTCCATAAGCACCTCTTTTATTATTTTCCTCAAAACCGGCTCATCGGTCTACAGTGCGTGTAACTATTCGTAGAAATAGTTTTTTCACTGATATTTCATTATATTTACCTGAGTTACAAGACTCTTATAATGATTATTCTTCCACTTTTGACTCTTTTTTTTCATTTTCTTATTGACACTGAATGCGGGAAAAACTTATCGTTTCCGCATTAAGGCAATGGCGTCTTGGTGTTTATCAGGAAACCATTGCCCATTTTTTATTGATCGGAGGATAGGAAAAAATGGAAAGCGTCCCTCTTGTTTTCGGTTCACTTGTCTTTGATGACAGGACTATGAAGTCCGTGCTCCCTGCAAAGGTCTATTCGTCTCTCAAGGCGACGATCGACGAAGGAAAGGAGCTCGATGCAGACTGCGCCAACAGTGTGGCGGAGGCTATGAAGAACTGGGCTGTCGATAACGGCGCGACCCATTTCACCCACTGGTTCCAGCCTCTGACGGGATTCACAGCTGAAAAGCATGACTCGTTCATCACCCCCTCACCCGACGGCGGAGTAATGATGGAATTCTCGGGAAAGGAGCTCATCAAGGGCGAACCCGATGCATCCTCGTTCCCCTCGGGAGGTCTCAGAGCAACATTCGAGGCAAGAGGCTACACGGCGTGGGACCCCACATCGTATGCCTTCATCAAGGACAAGACACTCTGCATTCCGACTGTGTTCTGCTCATACAGAGGAGAAGCTCTCGACAAGAAGACCCCCCTTCTGAGAAGCATGGAGGCGATCAACAAGGCTTCCCTCAGAATTCTCAGACTCTTCGGCAACACCGACGTCAGAAGCGTCAGAACGAGCGTCGGTCCCGAGCAGGAATATTTCCTCGTCGAGAAGAGCCTCTATCTCAAACGCCGGGATCTTGTATATACAGGGCGGACCCTCTTCGGAGCTCCCTCTCCGAAGGGACAGGAGATGGACGACCACTACTTCGGCTCGATAAAGCCGAGGGTGAGGGAGTTCATGGAGGATCTCAACGAAGAGCTGTGGAAGCACGGAATATTTGCAAAGACCGAGCACAACGAAGTTGCACCGTCTCAGCATGAGATGGCCCCCATCTATACGACGACGAACATCGCGGCCGACCACAACCAGCTTACGATGGAGCTGATGCAGAAGGTTGCCGACAGACACGGCCTCGTGTGCCTTCTTCATGAGAAGCCCTTCAACGGAGTGAACGGATCGGGCAAGCACAACAACTGGTCTCTTGCAACAGACAGCGGCGTCAACCTCCTCTCCCCCGGCGAAACTCCTTACGAGAATGCACAGTTCCTTCTCTTCCTCACAGCGGTAATCACAGCCGTCGACGAATACCAGGACCTTCTGAGAATAAGTGTTGCAAGTGCATCCAACGACCACAGACTGGGAGCAAATGAAGCACCTCCTGCAATAGTATCCGTCTTCCTCGGCGACGAACTGGAAGGAATAATCGAGTCAATCGAGAACGACAGCCTCTACAGCGGAGCCAAGAAGAAGACAGTCAAGCTCGGAGCGGCGGTTCTGCCCAAGTTCCTGAGGGACACCACCGACCGTAACCGCACGAGCCCCTTTGCATTCACCGGAAACAAGTTCGAGTTCAGAATGCTCGGCTCATCATCCTCGATCAGCGACGCGAACACCTATCTCAACAGCGCCGTGGCGGCGGTTCTCGATGATTTTGCCGACATACTCGAAAAGAGCAGCGATTTCGAAAAGGATGTACATGCTCTCATCCGCAGGATGATAATTGAGCACAGGAGAATCATCTTCAACGGCAACGGTTACGACGATGAATGGGTTGCTGAGGCCGCAAGAAGAGGACTGAGCAACTACCGCACAACACCCGATGCAGTCGTCCATCTGATGGACAGGAAGAATATCGACCTCATGACGAAGGAGCATATCTTCAGCGAAAAGGAGATTCTCTCACGCACAGAAGCGACACTCGAAAACTACGCGAAGACCGTGATGATCGAGGCATCGACCATGATAGATATGGCAAAACGTGATTTCCTTCCCGCAATCAGCGCCTTCACTACAACCCTTCTCTCGACTCTTGAAAAGAAGAGCGGGTACGGTATCGACTGTGGGTATGAGAAGAATACGGTGGCAAGGCTCTCCGCAATCAGCGAAAAGATGAGAGCAAGCGTCGAAGAGCTTGAAGAAGCAGTGGCAGAGGAGAAGGAGAAGACCGGGGAGAAGGAGAAGGCTTTCTTCGTCCGGGACTGTGTAATAAAGCTGATGACCGCGCTCAGAGCCGAGACAGACGAAGCTGAGACAATTGTGTCGAGAGAGTACTGGCCTCTTCCGACCTACGGCGATCTGCTCTTTTCCGTGAGGTGATCCATGTGTTCAATAATGGCTTATAAGGGAAAAGACATAACACTGGAGGAGTTCGGGAGACACTTCGACGAAACAATCTCCCGCGGTCCCGATTCGACACGCATCATAAGGAGGGGCGATGTAACTCTGGGCTTCCACCGCCTCTCCATCATGGGACTGGGGGAAAGCGGTATGCAGCCCTTCCTTCTCGGAAAGGACGCAGTAATCTGCAACGGTGAGATATACGGCTTCTGCGAAATGAAGAAAAAGCTCATACAGAAGGGATACTCCTTCTCCTCTTCATCCGACTGCGAGATCCTGCTGCCCCTGTGGAAGGAGGAGGGAGTAAGGATGTTCAATCTCCTCGATGCAGAGTTCGCGCTTGTAATATATGACGGAGAGAGAGATTCTCTCATTGCCGCGAGGGACCCCATAGGAATAAGACCTCTCTACTACGGCTATACGGAGAAGAAGAGCATAGTCTTCGCCTCCGAGCCGAAGAACCTCCAGGGACTTGTCGAGTCAATCCTCCCCTTTCCCCCGGGACACTATTACAAAGACGGAACATTCACTCCCTACGACGAAATCTGGAAGACACGCTCATACTCGCCTGACAGCGAAGAGGAGGCGGAGAAGAAGATAAAGACGCTCCTCATAAACGGCGTCAGAAAGAGACTCGTCTCAGACAGCAGCATCGGCTTTCTGCTTTCGGGAGGTCTCGATTCATCCCTCGTATGCGCAATAGCACAGCGTGAAAACAAAACCCCGATAAAGACATTCGCCATAGGAATGGAGGGCGACGCCATCGACCTCAGGTACGCAAAGGAGACTGCAGACTATCTCAAGACAGACCATACCGAGGTCATCATGACGAAAGATGAGGTCCTCTCTTCTCTTTCAGATGTGATAAAGCTCCTTGCCACCTGGGATATCACAACAATAAGAGCATCGATGGGAATGTACCTTGTATGTAAGTACATACACGAGAAGACAGATCTGAGAGTAATCCTTACCGGGGAAATCTCGGACGAGCTCTTCGGCTACAAATATACCGACTTCGCCCCTTCCCCGGAGGCATTCCAGGAGGAGGCGGAGAAACGTATAAGAGAGATACATATGTATGATGTACTCAGAGCCGACAGATGCATCAGTGTCAACTCCCTCGAAGCAAGGGTTCCATTCGGCGATCTCGAATTCGTGAGGTATGTCATGAGTATAAACCCCGCTCTCAAGATGAACAGGCACAACAAGGGGAAGTACCTTCTGAGAAAGGCCTTCGAGGGCGACTATCTGCCGCACGACATACTCTTCAGGGAGAAGGCTGCGTTCTCCGACGCCGTCGGACACTCTATGGTCGACTATCTGAAAGAGAAGGCGGAAGCCATGTACAGTGATGAAGAGTTTGAAAAGAAGAGAAAGCTCTATACTCACGGAACGCCTTTCACGAAGGAATCGCTTATGTACCGCGAGATATTCGAGAAGTATTACCCCGGACAGAGCGCGATGATAAGCGATTTCTGGATGCCGAACAGAAGCTGGGAGGGATGCAACGTCAACGATCCCTCGGCAAGAGTGCTTTCGAACTACGGTGCTAGCGGAGTCTGAGAGAGTAAAGTAGAATACTCTCATGTTCGACGCTCACGCACATCTCGGAATTCCGAGTGACAACGCATATGTATGCTCATCCTTTCTCGAGGAGATTCCCCTCCTCGGGAAATACCGCTACAAGGCCGCAGGGCTTCTTCCTCCCCATGAGGGCGATGTCAAAAGCCTCGAGGAATATGCAGAGAGAGGATGGGGGATCGGGGAAGTCGGCATCGACAGGCGCTACGGAGACAAGGATGGGCAGATAGCGCGTTTCCGCCGCGCCCTCGAAATAGCAAAACGTCATCACTCTCTCGTCACAGTGCACTCTGTCGGATGGACGGATGTCACACTCTCCCTCATAAGAGAGATAAAGACAGAGAGATTCATCGTCCACTCATTCTCCTCAAGCTTTGAAGTTGCGAAAAAGATAATATCACTCGGGGGGACGATATCTCTTTCTCCCCGGTCGAAGAAGTGCCGCGACTTCTCGCTTATCATACACAAGCTCCCGTTTTTCCTCACCGAAACAGATATGCCGACGGGGCCGGAGGAGGAGAAAGTACTCCTCGATTTCAACACGGAACTCTCCAT
>CAVACS010000131.1:0-6505 GCA_963587105.1 Anaerovoracaceae bacterium
ATTCTATCTTATGTACATAGTATATTTAACATTGGTCCTGGTGACCTGAATGGAGAATACTACAATGAAAAAGACTATTGTCATAATTACACTTGCACTTTTAGCAGTTGTTTCAGTTTTTGCTGATCTACCTGTTAATAAAACAACTACTGTACTTTTGGAGCTTGAGAAAAAACCTACTTATGTTTTTGCAATAACTAACGATGCATTTGATTCTATTGCAATTGAAACGAATGATCCTTCAAAAACAACAATGACGCATACAGATCAAATCACATTGTCAAGAAATGCTACAAAAGTTCTTGATGTCGATTCTGTAAGCACTTACTATTTCTCTTACTTCTTCTACGAATATGATGGTATCACAATTACGTTAAGCATTGACGGCAATCTCAAAAATCAGACGAGTTATGAAACTTCAGTAGCTGCAGAGAATGAAATTCCTTACAACTTGATTGTTGCAGCTGGCAGCGATAACACAGAAGGGTCATCCACAGATAAATCGTTAGAAACTAAAACTCTTAATTCCGAATCATCAACTGATACAGATAAAAAATATAGCGTTTCATATACTAAGACAGACAAACTCGGAGTATATCGATGGGCTTCTCTCCAGCTGACAATTGCTCCTCAGGTAACAACAAATACTCTCAAGGGCAAAGTAAAAGGCACTTACAAGTCTACTATTACGCTCGCTGTTACTGCTTCGTAATTATCTGACAAGTTTTATAGATGGACACCTCTTCGGAGGTGTCTTTTTTATCGTCAAAGGGAACTCGATATCGAAATAGTATGAGTTCCCCTACTCTTTTATTGTTGTATGTTCTTTCAGATCCTTGCGTCGGTTGTCTCAACCTTTGTCTGCCCTCTGAGGATGTTCTCGTAGTCGATGAGGTTCTTCTCGAGGAGGGTTGGTACTGGGAGGGAGAACGGGCACTTCGTCATGCACCGGCCGCATTTTTCGCACTCCTTGATCTTCATCATCATCTGCCGGCTCTTCTCGCTGAGCTGGCCTTCTGCAGGGGCACGTCTTATCATCTGGACCATGCGGGCACATTGATTGATCTCGATTCCCTTGGGACAGGGCATGCAGTAACCGCAGCCACGGCAGAACTCAGAGGAGAGATCCTTTCTGTCGGCTTCTATCACTGCCTCTAGATCTGGTGTAAGTGAGGGCGGATCTGCGTTGTAGCTCAGCCATTCATCAAGCTCCCTCTCCCTCTGTACTCCCCAGATCGGAAGCACGTTGTCAAACTGCCTCATATAGGCATAGCATGCCCTGCTGTTTGTCAGGAGTCCTCCGGAGAGTCCCTTCATTGCTATGAAGCCCATATCCTTTAGTTTGCACTTTGTTACAAGCTCGAGCTCCTTCTCACCCGAGATGTAGGAGAAGGGAAACTGCAGGGTCTCGTAGAGGCCGCTCTCTATAGCCTCGGCTGCAACGTCGAGTCTGTGATTCGTGATTCCTATATGACGGATCTTCCCTTCCCTTTTCGCTTCGAGGAGGTACTGGTATATATCACTATCGAGGGAGGGACAGAATGAGGGGTTGTGGAACTGGTAGATATCAACATAATCGGTGTCGAGGGTCGATAGCGATGTCTCAAGGTCCTTCTTCACGTCCTCGAGTGTCGTACTCATCGTCTTCGTTGCTACATAGACCCTGTCCCTTATTCCCTTGAGAGCGAGTCCGAGCTTATGCTCGCTGTCCGTGTATGCACGGGCGGTATCGAAAAAGGTTATACCGTTATCATATGCCTTTCTTACAAGGTATACAGCGTCCTCTGTCGAGATACGCTGGATAGGGAGGGCGCCGAAGCCGTTTCGACATACTGTGATTTCCGTTTTTCCGAGTCTTACTTTGTCCATACCTAAATGATGTTCACTTTATCTCTGATTTGCAATAAGATTGTCGGGCTATGAGTGAGAGAAAGAAGAAGTTTATCGGGGACAGGAAGTTCTATTCTATGGTACTTGCCATCGCCCTTCCCATCATGATTCAGAACGGATTCACGAACTTCGTATCGCTTCTGGACAATATAATGGTCGGAAGGATCGGCACCGAGGAGATGAGCGGCGTCAGTATCGCAAACCAGCTCATCTTCGTATTCAACATCATCATATTCGGTGTTGTTTCCGGCGGGGGTATCTACGGCGCGCAGTACTTCGGTAAGCATGACGACGAAGGCATAAAGATTACAATAAGGTTCAAGTTTGTCTTGGGCTACATAGCAACCCTTCTCTGCTCGATCATATTCCTCCTATGGGGTAAGGAGCTCATATCCCTGTTCCTGACGGGAACAGATGACGGTGGTGATATCGCGGCGACACTCGAGTTCGGAAGAATGTATGTCTTTGTCATGCTATTCGGCCTTCCTGCATATACCCTGAGCCAGGTCTATTCATCCACTCTCAGGGAGAGCGGAGAGACCGTGCTTCCCATGAAGGCCGGTCTCTATGCAATTGCCACAAACCTCCTCTTCAACTACCTTCTCATATACGGGAAATTCGGCTTTCCCGAGCTCGGGGTTACAGGCGCTGCAATTGCAACTGTTCTCAGCCGCTATGTCGAGGCCGCAATCATAGTGACTGTCTCTCACAGGAAGAAGGATAGGTATCCCTTCTTCAAGGGGCTCTACAGGACAATCCTTATTCCCAGGAAGGAATTCTGTATGATAATAAAGGCGGCCTTCCCTCTTATAATGAACGAGACGATGTGGTCACTGGGTATGACATTCCTTGTACAGTGCTACTCCACACGCGGTCTCAATGCTGTTGCGGGATACAATATCTCATCGGTACTTCTCAATATATTCAACGTATCCTTCCTTGCTGTGGGTAATGCCATCGGTATCATAATCGGGCAGCTTCTGGGAGCGGGAAAGGTCGAGGAGGCCGTCGAGAGTGACCGTAAGCTCATTGTCTTCTCCGTCTTCGTGGGAACGACGGCGGCCGTCCTCATGGCCCTTGTCTCCCCCTTCTTCCCCCACCTCTACAACACAACAGAAGGTGTGAGGAAGATAGCAACCGAACTTATCCTTGCCGAGGCAGTATGCCTCCCGCTCTTTGCCTTCAAGAATGCCACGTACTTCACCCTCCGCTCGGGAGGCAGGGTCTGGATAACCATAGTATTCGATTCGGCATTCCTCTGGTGTATAGGAATACCTACGGGGTTCATCGTCAGCAGGTTCACCACCCTCTCCGTCGTCTGGATATACCTCATAGTACAGCTTATGGATATCATAAAGTGCGTGCTCGGGATAATCCTCGTGAAGAAGCGCATATGGGTAAGGAACCTCGTCGCCTGACCTATCTCCTTCCGCTTCCTTTGTCCCTGCTTTTCGCCGTTTTCCTTAAGGAAACGTAAATGTTACTGAGCCGCTTTTTAAAGCTGAAGCGATAGATGCGGGAAATCAACCTCGTCGGATATGAATGACGCCATGTAAGAAGGAAGATATGTAATCCTCTCCCGCTTTTCTATGTTGCACCGGGCAAAAACAAATGCTTCTTTCACCCCGTACTCCTCATTTGTTACTGCCCCCTTTAATGCACTATGGGTATAGTAGTCCCTGCCGCTTTTAACCTCTATCGGCAGAACAGCACCGCCGTGCTCTATGACGAGATACAGTCCGCCCAGTTTATGACTCCATTGAACTAAACCGGCCGGGCGTTGCTGTTGAGTCCTCTGCGATACAATGCCTAAAGTCAGAAATATTTCAACGCTATTTCAATTTTAAATTCTTCTAGTTCTTCAAAGCAGTCAAAGGAACGACAAATACACCATCCGGACGGATGTATGCTGCATTTGAAAGGCCGCAGATGACGCACTTTATTCTCGGTGGCTTTCCTCCGTTATTTTCAATATCTGATGAGACCTTAAGGAGAGTCCGGGCTCCTTCGTCAATCTTTCCCGCACCGAGCTTGATTTCGAATGCACACCAGTCCCCGTCGGAAAGTTCTATAACGGCGTCTATCTCGTTATTCCTGTAATCCTGATAATGATATACCCCGGCATCGAATGCGGAGGCATAGACCCTCAGGTCATGCTCGACAAGTGCTTCAAAGAGAAAGCCGAAGGTTCTGAGATCCTTCATGAGTTTATCACGCGTAAGGTTAAGCAGTGCCGCCGCCATAGCAGGATCCGAAAAATGTCTTTTCTCTGAGACTTTCACTCTTATCGAAGATCTCACATCAGGAGAATATGGCAGCTGGTTACTGAAAAGGAAAAGACGTGAGAGTGCATTCATGTATCTGATAAGAGTGTTACGGCTCATCGACTCCTTTTCGTTTCCTGTTATATCGCTGAGAATTGTGCAGTCGGAAACAGTCGTTGATTCATTCCTCGCAAGAGATTTAAGAATCAGTAGTGCTCTCCGGCTGTCATATTCGGCATCATCATCAAGTCTCTGAAGATCATTCTGCACAATTGTCTTCATGTAGGAACGCGGCATGAGATGTGCTTTTTCAGGACTGACTGAAATGTTGTCGGGCCAGCCTCCGCGGACAATATATGTGGCAAGGTCTTCAAGAGAGATATCACCGGTCAGTACAGTATCGAGATTGCCGTTGCATAGATTCTCGAGACTGACAACTCCTGATGAGTCACCGGTCTCGTAAAGGGACATTGTATCCATCCTGAGACGTACAATCCTCCCAGCACCGCTATGCATGATTCCTTTCGTCCTTGGAGTGGATGATCCTGTCAGAATGAACTGCCCCTTCTTATGACGCCTGTCGATTTCAGCTCTCACAGCATCCCAGAGTGCAGGAACCTCCTGCCATTCATCAACGACACGGGGAGACTCTCCCTTGAGGACAGCTGCAGGATCAAGCATAGCAAGCTTCCTGTTCTGAAAATCCCTGTCAGGGTTTCCAACAAGAAATTCACTTTTTCCATGATTGGCACCAGCCCAGCTTTTTCCGCACCATTTAGGACCTTCAATACAGATTCCTCCTCTGATAGAAAGATATGTTTCAATAGTTGAATCGATAACCCTCTTTCTGTATTCATCCATGTTTGGAATTATGCTCATGAATCAAACTCCTGCTCTATTCTGTTCTATTGATTCTATTACAATACATTGTCAACAGCTCATAATAGTTATGCTTTATAGTCTATTTTATTGAATAATAAGGGATAAAAAGATGATATACAAGATGAAATGAACATTATTCTTTATTTAAACTGAACAATATTTTGCTATTCAACTGAACAATATTTTGCTATCTGACTGAACAAGTTTACTCAATGTGTACTAGTTTCGTCCTTCCTTCGGTCTATAGAAATACCTCTGGGTGCACAGTCAGCTGAATCACCCTATCTCAATACCTGATGAATATTCAGCACTCTCCCGGCCGTCACTCTGTCATCATGCGGGTAATCGGTTTATTCACTGCTGAGAGGCCGGAGATGGAGCTTTCTGTCCCCATAGCCTTACCCATTATAAGACAGGATGTATTGTCCTTTCCATGAAAAGAGGCGAGGCCTTAACTGTTGTCATATCTATAGACTAAACTCACAGGCGTATATCGGACGCTCTCTCCATGATCCTTCCCGGCCTGGAGAAGTTGACTCTCCTCCTCTCTTGATTTCACCACATATGGAGTCGTAAACACTTTTTCAATGCTGTTTTATGAAAAAACTACACTTTTTCAATGATAATTTGGGAGAAATCATCACTTTTGCAAAAGCCGACTATGGTTTCAGCGACGTCAGCGGGACTATATATATTCCGGAATCGGGTTTTCTTATAACAGCTTCCTGATGTCCGACTATGATACAGCTGAAGATAGGCTTCCTTTGAACGCTGTTTCTGAACCTCTCCAGACTTTTTACTGCATCATTTATACTTCCTGCACTGAGTTTGATTTCAAATGCCGCATAGCTACCGTCCCTGAATTCGATGATGGCATCAACCTCATCTTTGGAGACATTATCCCTGAAATGGTATAACCTTCCATCCAGATATTCCGCATATATCCTGAGGTCTCTTACAGCAAGAGCCTCGAAGAGCATACCGAACGTTTCATGATCGTACATCAGTTTTTCGAGGGTAAGGCCGAGGCTTGCACAGCAGAGCGACGGATCTTCCAGATGCCTCTTCGCCGACTTTCCTATTCTTGAACTTGAGCGGTAGTTGAGACTGTATGCAGGAACATCGGAAGTGATGTATAGACTCTCAAGAACAGAAAGATAGTCCCTCGCTGTCGCAGTACTCTCTATAAGTCCGCCTCCGCTTTCGTACTCCTCTACATCCCTTACGATGGTCTTCAATCCGGTGAGAGTCGATTCATTCCTTGAGAGAGACTTTATGAGTTTACGCATTTTATCTGGATTTCTCTTTTTCTTCTCTCCCTCATGCATATCCTTCGTCACAATTGATTCGATGTAGCTTTCAGGTATCAGAAGTGCATCCCTTTCGGGTACATTCCGGTTTGACGGCCATCCTCCCAATGCTGTTGACTTAAGGAAATCAGCAACTTTCTGAGCCTTAGAATTTCACAA
>CAVACS010000132.1:0-6426 GCA_963587105.1 Anaerovoracaceae bacterium
CGACATTGCATGGCTGACGAACCTCCGCGCTGATGATATTCCGTGTAACCCTGTTTTCATCTCGTATGCATTCATTTCATTCGATAAGGCTGTTCTTTTCGTCGATAAGAAACGCTTCGACAAGGAGCTTCTGAAGAAGGTCGAAGCAGATTTCGAGATAAGAGGGTACAACGATGCAGGAAAGGATATAGCATCTCTCACTGCAAAGGGGAAGGGCCTCTATTCATCGAAGAAGGTATCATACTCGTTTGCTCCCTCTCTATGCAGAAAGAAGAATACCGATGATACAGATATAACGACACTGCTCAAGGCGAGGAAGAATCCTGTCGAGATGGAGGGGATGAGAAGGGCACATTTCCTCGACGGTGTCGCATTCGCCAACTTCATGGCGTCCATTGATCCTCTCGGATCATATACCGAGCTTGAGATAGCACACCGCTTCGAAGACGAGAGAAAGAAGATGGAAGGCTATCTCGGACCTTCCTTCGAGCCTATCTCCGCCTTCGCCGAGCATGGAGCTGTCGTCCATTACTCACCCTCCGAGGAGAGTGACAAGAAGGTCGAGGGACAGGGACTGCTTGTTCTCGACACCGGAAGCCAGTTCGAATTCGGCACGACCGACCTCACAAGGACACTGCTCTTCGGAGCCGAGGCTACGGAAGCACAGAAGAAGGATTATACTCTCGTTCTCAAGGGACACCTGGCACTTGCACGTGCAATCTTCCCGAAGGGAACTGTCGGAACACAGCTTGACGTTCTGGCCAAGCAGTTTCTGTGGTGTTCATGCGAGACATACATGCACGGAACGGGACACGGCGTGGGATGCCGCCTCAATGTACATGAGGGACCTGTGAATATATCGTCGCGTCTTATCAATGTTCCACTCGAAACGGGAATGGTCGTTTCCGACGAGCCGGGAGTATACAAGGCGGGACGCTGGGGAATAAGGATCGAGAACCTTATCGCAGTACAGAGCTTCGAGAAGTCGGAGTTCGGCGAGTTCTACAACTTCGAGGTTCTCTCGATGGTTCCGTATGAGAAGAAGCTCATCGACATCAGATATCTCAACGATGTGGAGATTGCACAGATAGATTCTTACCATCAGTGGATAAAGGACCAGCTCATCGACTACGTCTTCGAAGAGACAAAGCCGTGGCTGGAGGAGGCTACGAGCCCGCTGAGAGAAGGCTAGACGCAGGCCTTTCAAATAAGCAAAATACAGCGAGAGATAATCTCGAAAGGAGACAAATATGGTTGAACCTCTGAAAAGTAACGGAAAGATAAAGAGAAACGGTCCGGTCGTACTCGTCATCATGGACGGAGTGGGATTCGGAAAGTACAAGGAAGGGGATGCCGTTCTGAATGCAGTGACAGGCAATCTCGATAAGTTCTATGCAACATGTCCCTGGACGAAGCTCAAGGCTCACGGAACAGCTGTCGGTCTTCCGACCGATGCCGATATGGGCAACAGCGAGGTCGGACACAACGCAATGGGCTGCGGACGTGTATTCGATCAGGGAGCAAAACTTGTCGCATCATCAATCAGCAGCGGAAAGATGTTTGAGGGTGATACATGGAAGAAGCTTGTCGCCAACACGAAAGAGCATAACTCCACACTCCATTTCATAGGCCTGCTCTCAGACGGAAATGTCCACTCGCACATCGACAATCTCAAGGCCATGATCGTCGAAGCGAAGAAGGAAGGCGTGAAGAAGGTCAGAGTCCATGCACTCCTTGACGGAAGGGATGTGGGTGAGATGTCGGCTCTCGATTACTTTGATCCGTTTGCAGATTTCCTGAAGGATCTCAGCGCTGACGGAACATTCGATGCCAGGATTGCATCAGGCGGTGGAAGAATGGTAATTACGATGGACCGCTACAACGCCAACTGGGATATGGTGAGAAAGGGATGGGAGACACATGTTCTCGGAGAAGGCAGATATTTCGCTTCCTCTCATGAAGCCATCGAGACGCTGAGGGCGGAGACAGGCGCAATCGACCAGGATCTTCCTCCCTTCGTAATTGCAGAGAACGGAAAGCCTGTCGGAACAATCGAGGACGGCGACTCCGTAATCCTCTTCAACTTCCGCGGCGACCGTGCCATCGAGATCTCCCGGGCATTCCAGGAGAAGGACCTCAGAGAGTTCGACAGAAAGAGATTTCCGAATGTCGAATATGCTGGAATGATGGAATATGACGGCGATCTGCATATTCCTTCGCAGTATCTTGTGTCGCCTCCGGCTATCGACAGGACAATGGCGGAGTACCTCTGTGCAAGCGGTATCAAGCAGTTCTCGATCTCCGAGACACAGAAGTTCGGACATGTAACATATTTCTTCAACGGCAACAAATCCGGCAAGTTCGACGATAAGCTCGAAGAGTATGTCGAAATTCCGTCCGATATAGTTCCGTTCGAGGAAAGACCCTGGATGAAGTGTGCAGACATCACGGACAGAGTCATCCAGGAGATAGAGAGCGGAAAGTGGGATCTCATCAAACTCAATTATCCCAACGGCGACATGGTCGGACATACAGGTGTATATGAAGCAGTTGTGTGTTCGATGGAGGCAATGGATCTCCAGCTCGGGAGACTGAAGCACGCAATCGAAAAAAGCGGCGGTGTCATGGTCATCACAGCAGACCACGGCAATGCAGACGATATGTACGAGCACGCAAAGGACGGCTCTGTGAAGATGAAGGAGAGTGGAGAACCCAAGCCCAAGACAAGCCACTCACTCAACCCCGTTCCGTGCATCGTGTTCGATCCGGAGTATAAGGGTGAGTATTCGAAGGATCTCAACACAGGTCTCGGAATATCTTCAATTCCTGCCACTCTCATGAACTTCCTCGGCTTCGACGCTCCGTCGGATTACGATAAGTCGATCATCAATCTCAACTGAGAGACCGCTCTGATTTCGGGAGGCTCCACCTCTTCGGAAGTGGGGCTTTTTCAATATGTTGCCAAAAGAGAGGAAGGAAGGCTTTTCAGAGAGCTTTCAACGTTTATATAGCCGATGTACAGATTATGGCGGCCTCTCTGCTCTATAGCACCGTCTTCTCCGTTATCTTTCCAAAGAGATGCTCTGAAAGGTCTTGTCAGAACTTCGACTGTGAAACGATGGTTTATATCTTCGACGACACGGCTGATGGCAGAGGTGAGCTCGTTCTTTTCATAGAGAAGGTGCAATGACCTTACTGGTAGAACTTCATAAGGTTTTTATGTTGACGGCTATGGCACTCTAACATATGTATCTGTGCGTTCGATCGTGTCGAATGTGGATTTCGTGTTGTAACGGGCTTTCACCGCACACCTCGTACCCCCGTAGCGGATGAATTCATCAATGTTCGGGATGGCTGGCACCTCCTCGATTTCTCTGAACTGGATAAAAGAGGTATGGAGAGTTATCGTCCTGTCGAAAAGCTCTTCATCGTTTTCATATTATACCCTGTATGCCCTGAATACGAGATGAGGCATGGTCGGCCTTGTATGAAAAAGGAGAAGAGCCTTTTCTGACTCTTCTCCTTATAGTGTCGTGCTTCTTTGTTATCAGAGGACTGTATACGAAGAATAGCTGAATGTCTTCGTCGAACCCGTCCCGGACATGTAGATCTTGTATGTGCCACTCTTGTTTATGACATCGAGCTGCTCGGGGAATGTTATCGTTGCCGTTCCCTGTCCGTAGGGAAGTGTCAGCGATATGACGCCGGCCCCGTTACGTGCCACATACTGAAGAGGATCCTTTCCGAGATAACCGCTTTGACCCACGCCGCCGGGGTTATACGCCCAGAGAGGAAGCTTTGTTGTAGTTTTGATCTTTACCTCTCCTGTTGCCTCCGTCCCGATATCGGTTTCGCTGATAGTGAGAGAACCTTCACTCTGAGCTGTTTTACTGGAGTGAGTAATGCTTATACCATTATTGCTGTAGGTATCTGCAGAAAGGTCCCACCAGTCTCCGTCGAATTTTGAATTTGCTGCTGTGATATTTGTTTTGAGGTAATTTGTCACAAGACTCATCAGCGTCTCTTCTGTGAGGGCGTTGTAGAAGTATGTAGTCGCCTCTGCCTTGTATCCGGAGACGGAAGAGGCCGTGAATGTCACACTGCCGTATTTCAGGATCGTGATGTTTCCTTCGCTGTCGACTGTTGCAACCGACGTATCGGAGGAGGAGTATGTGATGCTCTGGATTGTAGCGTCATACGGGAGTACGCGGGTCTTGATCGAGAGCCCTGTCGTTCCGACTTTTGTGTACTGGCTGAGAGAGAATGCCTCGACACCTGTGTCCTCGACTGCGACGACTCTGAAGTAGATGGTTGCGCTGGACTTCTTTCCGTCAGCATCTGTTGCAACGAGCGTGAGTGCGTTGCTGTCTGCATCCATATTCTGTACCTGCGGCATATCGGATGAAAGCTCGACTGATGAGCCGCTCTTGACGAACATTCCGTTGACATACCATTCTGTCGACACCGCACCTAAGATGGTTCCTGCCGAGAGAACAGCACTCTTCGAGGGCGTGACTGTTATGTCCTGAGGTGCGATATCTTCGCCTTCGACGATCTGGAGCCTGAGGCTCTCCATCTTCGGCTGCACAAGCGTTATCGTGGGCTTTACAGGCGTGTAGGAATCGGAGAGCGGGCTGAATGCGCTGTCATAGTTCTCCTCTTCTGTGGAAATAGACGTCTTCGCCTTCACCATGTAGCGGTAACTGTATCCTGCCGTGATATCTTCATCGTCGTAGCTGACGTTTTTAGTCTCGGTAACGAGAGAAGCCTCTTCGTCATTGACGCTTCTCCATATTTCATACGAGTCAGCCCATTCGATTTCGGTCCAGCTGAGAGAGATATAGCTCTGTGCTGTTTCGCTGTCCTTCTCTGTCGTTATCAGGACTTCAGGAGACGGCAGGACGACCTTGACTCTTCCGAGATTCTTTTCTGCCTTCTCGCCGTTCTTCATCGTGTCCGTTGAAGATACTGTGAGGGTAGCCAGGCCGGGCTTGTTTGCGAAGACCAGAACCTCGTTGCCCATCGGTGTGAGTGAGAGGGTGTCGCTATTGTCTGTCGACCACTCGACGGTCTTTATGGTTGCATTTGCAGGGAGCACATTCGCCGAGAGAGAAAGACTTGAATTGTACGTGAGAGTGGAGCTTGTGATGTCGTCGGCATTGATTCCCGTTACGAGAACCTTCGTCGTCACCTCCTCCGAGCTCTTGTTCGTCTTCTTGCCTCTCTGTGTCGTACCGGTTACGTCCACTCTGTACTTCTTTCCGGTGGTGAGGCCTGTGAATGTATGGGTAATGGTATCCACGCCGTCTTCAAGGCTGCCGTCGAGAAGAGCTGTGCTTACAACAGTATTTGACAGAGCGTCGTATAGTGTAGCGGAGACTGTTTTGAAGAGAGCCTTCCCGTCACTTCCGCGTCCTGTGACCGAGATGGTGACAGTCGTCTCGGGATCGTCGGCGCCGTATGCTGCAGTGAAATGGATTGTAGAAGCATATGCGGGAGCATTCTTCGCTGTAATTCTGAATGTGTCCTTGTCGTTCTCGTCGGCTACTGAGATCTGTCCTGCGTAGACGTTGAAGAGTGCGAAGCCGAAGTCCATCACAAGTTCATCGCCCTGCTTTATTCTGAAAAAGCCGTGAAAAGCTTCTGCTGCGGGAATGTCATCAGCTGTGAAGGTATAACTAGTCGTGTTAAGGGGAGCCTTCTGAGCAGCTGTGAGGAGGGTGTCTGTACAGCTGCCGTCCTGGGCAGTGTCTCTTCTGTAGAATTCGAATGTGAATTGCCCCTGGTTGTACATATCCTTGAAGAAGCCTTCAGTATTGACTGCTTCACTCCAGTCGATTGTGACAGTCACGGTACCTTTTCCCGAGCCATCGACAGCCTCGAGCTGTACTGTTGCACTGTTGTCAGTGTTTGCGTTCACCGTAATTGATCCCGTTCCTTCGCTGACAATCTGTCCGTTGAGCATTCCCGTGACGGAGATGGAGTATTTTCCGACCTTCACGTCCTCGAAGCTGATACTGCTTCCGGCCGATGTTGATGTATAAGTATCGGTGTTGTTTCTGAGCTCTGCAGTGTAGCTGTCTGCTGCATAGAAGGTGTTCGGGGTGACCGTCCTTGTTCTCGAGCGGTCGTCGATTGAGAGTTTTACGCTTACTGTGGCTGGTTCCCTCAGACTTATTTCGCAGCCTGCCAGAAGCACCAGAGAGGCCAGGAGAAGCCATATCATCTTTCTCATTATTTCATTTCTCCCTTGCTTTTTCTTATGTTGAAAATGCACACAGGCGATACTATCGGAGAAATGAAGAGAAGGGTCAAGGGAAGAGGGTCAGATATGAATGAAAAACACACAAAACAGCCTTTTTTGTCAGACTTATGAGGTTTTTGCAAAACAAAAAACTCGTGAATAAAAATACGAAGTTTCATGTA
>CAVACS010000133.1:0-6280 GCA_963587105.1 Anaerovoracaceae bacterium
AAAGGATAGAGGCAAAGTGTAAAAATGTAAAGTTTTAGATGTTACAGACTACTAGTTCAACATTTCTCTCATACCCATCGTCGACTTTTCCTTCAAGCATATCTGAAATGGATGCTCTTCCTGTAGAATCGCCGGATTCGTAAAGGCTCATCGGATGCATTCTGAGCGTTGCAATTCTGCCTGTTCCCGTGTGATATACCTTGTCATCATCGTTTTCACTGTATCGAAGTGCAGTCGATCCTGTGAGAATGAACTTTCCCTTCTCTTGATCACTGTCGCACTCATGTCTGACAGCATCCCATATTGCAGGAACGATCTGCCATTCGTCTATCAGTTCCGGATGCTCCTTTGTGAAAATATATTTCGGATCAATTTTTGCAAGATTGCGCGTTCCCTTGTCAGTAAGGTACTGAACACTTTCAGCATGATTGAGTCCGGTCCATGTCTTCCCCACCCCCTTCGTGCCTTCAATCGAGACCGAGCCGAAAACATCCAGATACCGCAGCATCTTATCATCGATCAATCTGGGGATGTAACCTTCTTTTGTTAAACTCACATACCTTACTCCGAGTTAATTCTACTATCAAACTTTTCACTTTTCAACGTAATTACTTATCAGTTTTCAGCGCAAATGCTTATCACTTTTCAATTGTTTTCTCCGATGTATAGACTACGGGATGAATAGTCATCAGAATCACCCCATCTCAAGGACTGATGAGCTTTCAGCACTCCACCGTCCGTCACTCCATCATCAGATCGAGGCGCCGGCTTATTCGTCTAGAGAGAGACCTGAGATGGAGCTTTCTGCCCCCATAACCTTACCTATTCTCAGACAGGATGTATTGTCCTTCTCCTGAAAAGAGAAGAGGCCCCCGGAGAGGCCTCTTCTGTTGTCATATCTATAGACTGAACTTACAGGGCGCGTACCGGGCGCACTCTGACCGATTCTTTCCGGGCTGGAGAAACTGATGCACCTCCATCCTGGAATTTCACCACATATGAAGTCGAGAAACTCTCCTCGGAACTCGACCAGTACCAGCTTGCATTAAAGCCCCCGATACTCGGCGTTGCCTTATAGAGGTTGTTATAGACTTCGGTAAGCTCGTCCAGGCTCGGCAGGAACCAGTCATCGTATGTTACTCCTCCGTTTACAAGGCTGAAATCATCACAGACTTTCGCAGCATACCTATCAGTCTTTTCAGAAGATGTGTCACCATCATTATAGGCTTCTGATCCCATTGCATTGACCAGAAGACTTGTATTCTTTTTCCCGTCCCCGATATCCTTGCTCTGAGCGCCGACCGTACCAAACTCAGCTGTCTTGGTGTTGTAATAGTAGCCGAAGACGAACGTATTATAAGTCGTTCCTTCATCTGTTATTTCAAATTCTTCAGGTGATGCCTCAAGGTATCGCCAGTAGTAGGTGACAGTATTTCCTTCGGAATCTACGTACGTCGACTTCTGCACGCTTCCCGCATCGTAGAAGATCCATCCTCCCGCAGGTCCTTTATCGCCGATGTTATACGGCGTCTTCCACACTGCCTTCAGTTCGATATTTGCGCCAACTGTGTCGTTATCGAAATCGAATAATCTGGAGCTGTCGTCAGCATATACCCAGGCATGGAAATATACACCGTCTTTCTCCGGATCAGCAGGTCTTGTTGCTTTTCCGCCCTTTTCAATAGTCTGAGAAGTAACTGACGTTCCCCCATCCGAGTTGAAGGATAATGTGTAGTATGTCTTCTCTTCCCACTTTGCCTTAAGACTGTAGTTACGGGTTATCTTCGTATTGAAGTCGAATAGTGTTTCGCCGTCATACCAGCCGAGGAAGTTGAAGCCATCCTTTGTCGGCGTTCCTGGATTCGTAACATAGTAATTGTACTCGACTGTCTTAGTATCATAAGAAGCAGGTTCTCCTCCGTCCGAATCGAAGGTCACTGTGAACTTTCTGTTATCCCAGTATCCGGCAATAGTTATATCTGAAGTGACGGGAGTGGAGAAATCATATTCTTCTTCTGCCCACCCACTTGTTTCTTCATCAAAGAGATACCATCCTGCAAATACGTATTCTTCCTCATCGACAGGATCTTCCGGCCTCTGGAATAGAGTTCCGGATTCGACCTTATAAGTCACCCCTTTATCATAATAGTCTTTTTTCACTTTAACAGTATGGTAAACCTTCTCAGTCCACTTTGCCTTAAGACTGTAGTTACGGGTTATCTTCGTATTGAAGTCGAACAGTGTTTCTCCCTCATACCAGCCGAGGAAACTGTAGCCTTCCTTTGTCGGTGCTTCCGGCTCTGTCAGAAGTTTGTCGTATTCAACTATCTCGTCGGAATAGGAAGTCGGAGTACCGCCGTCGGAATCGAAGGTCACCGTAAACCTCCCCGCTGACCATAGAGCTGTCAGCGTGATATTACCAGTGACAGCGCTGTCGAAGTCATATTTTGCACCGCCGAGCTGCCATTCGACGAAGGTATAGCCGGTTCTTTCAGGATCTGAGGGTTTTTCAACCTTATCACCTTCCAATACGTTCTTCACTGTCTTTTCGACTTCGTAGCCGTAGTCGAAGGTTACAGTGTATGTCGCCTTCTCAGGCTCTTTCGAGCTGTTGTCACAGGAGACGAAGAAAACAGATACGAATAAAGACAGCATCACAATGGCTCTAAAAAGATATCTTCTCATCAGCTTGTTCCTCTCTTACTGCTTGCAATTATAGCCGTATGTCTGGGGGAGGCTGTCCTAAAATGAAAAATCAGAAAGAATGCCACGCTATATGTAGTGCCAAGAATGATTATGTTGCACCAAATCTAGCGTCTAGTGAAAATTCAAAATCTATTTTAGGACGGTCTGGGGGGGGGGCAATCAGAAAGTTGACTGCCGCCTCGACACATCTCATGTCATAAACGAAGTTCTTCTTCATTTTTCCCTGTCGTCTTACCGGTGATTATCCTTCCCTCCTCACGCTGCGTTTCTCTTCCGCGAGACTTTACTCTTCTCCGGTTTTCTCCTCTATTGAGATATTATGGTGACCTTCTGTGGTACTGGGGGATATCAAGCAAATCGGAATTCGTCAGGAATATTGATAATCAATAGTCAGATACGTCAAATCAGCTAAAAGTCGCTCTTTATGTCAGTTTTAGCTGAATATAAGGCTTTTTTCGAGTTTAAATCAGCTGAAACTCGCTTTATTTGTTGACTGTTGTTATCTTCTGCTCATAAAATACAAATATGATTGGACGCATTAAAGAAAGAAGGGAACTCGAAAACCTCTATAACAGTTCGAAGGCTGAATTCGTTGCTCTTTACGGCCGGAGGCGTGTCGGAAAGACTTATCTTGTGAGCCAGACTTTTAAGAACAGAATAACATTCGAGCATACAGGACTTTCGGATCCGGCAGACGGTATGAAAGATCAACTGAAGCAGTTTTACTTCTCTCTGCTCAGACAAGGTATGAAGCAAAGTCACATTCCTTCCGACTGGCTTGAAGCGTTCTTCATGCTTGAGATGTTCCTTGAAAAAAAAGACACAAATGAAAGAATCGTCGTCTTCCTTGACGAACTGCCCTGGCTTGATACGCCGCGTTCGGGTTTCATCACGGCACTTGAAGGATTCTGGAACAACTGGGGCTGCAGGAAGGACAATCTCCTCCTGATAGTAAGCGGAAGCGCAACCTCCTGGATTCTCAACAGTCTTATCAACAACCACGGCGGACTTTATAACCGTGTGACATACGAAATAAAGCTTGAACCGTTCACACTTAAGGAATGCCGGGAATTCATGGAATACAAGCTTGTCAAACTTTCAGACTATGATATCGTACAGGCTTATATGATTCTCGGCGGAATTCCGTATTATCTTGAATATTTCACAAAAGAGATGAGCCTTGCCCAGAACATCGACAATCTCTTTTTCAACAGCTCAGCCAAGCTGAGATACGAACTCGAACGTCTCTTCGCCTCTACTTTCACTAATCCTTCCCCGCTTATTTCTATCGTAAGGGTGCTTAACAGAAGGAGCATGGGCTATACAAGAAAAGACATAGCAGAGGAACTCGGGAGAGCTGACAATGAACAGCTCTCGAAGGACCTTATGACTCTTGAAGCAAGTTCATTCATTCTCAAGTATGTTCCGTTCGGAATGAAAAAGAATGAAAAGCATTACAAGCTTATCGATCCTTTCTGCATCTTCTACCTGAACTTTGTTGAGAACAGGACTATGCTGAGCCAAGAGTTCTGGAAGGAGAACGTTGCATCCCAGTCTATTACATCCTGGCGTGGTTTTGCCTTTGAAAATGTCTGCTTCAATCACATTGCACAGATCAAGAGGGCGCTCGGCATAAGCGGCGTCATCACCTCCTCATCTGCGTGGGCGGATTCAGATACGCAGATAGACCTTCTTATCAAACGGAAAGACAACACAATAAACATGTGTGAAATGAAATTCTACAACACGTTCTTTACTGTGAACAAAAGCTATTATGAAAAACTCAAGGAAAGAGAAGTCATTCTTTCCGCTCATATTCCGAAAAGGATGGCCATCCACACTACTCTGGTGACTACATATGGTCTTACATATAACAATTACAGCTCCGTCTTCTCCAATACCATTACCATGGATGATCTCTTCGTTGATCCGTAATAGATACATTCATGATGATCATGACTGTAAAGGTGGAGGATGTTTCATCTGAATCAGGAAAGCTGTAAAACAACCTCACTGGTTTTAATTGCCATATGTCCGGAAATCAAGTCTGCGTAGAATGGGCCTGCATTTTACTGACCGGCCAGAAGTCCCGCTGACGAGGATTTATAGATTCAACAACCTTTCCAGGTAAACTGTTTTCCTCTTCTGCTAGTTCTTAAGACACCCGAGCGGAACGACAAAGACGCCGTCCTCCCTTCTGTAGGCATACGGCGTTGCAGTAAGAATCATCAGGAATGCCGGTGCTTTCTCTTTATCAGTGTCGATATCTGATGCGATATCGAGGAGATGTTTCGCCCCTTCATCGATCGACTCCTGGCTTGAAAGCCTGACTTCGACTGCCGCCCATTTTCCGTTTCTCAAATGAATGATCGCATCGGCCTCTCTTCCTCTCGCATCACGGTAATGGAAGACTTCGCCCTTCAGACTTTCCGAATAAATGCGAAGGTCTCTTACACACATTGACTCAAAGAAAAGCCCGAAAGTATTAAGGTCATGTATCAGATCTTCCGGCCCTATTGCAAGTGCTGCAACACCTATGGACGGATCTGTGAAATGCCTTGTATTGGATTCTCTTATTGCCGTTCTGGATCGTAGATTTGTATTCCACGCGGGGAGTTCCTCTATTACAAACAATTTTGTAAATGCATTTATGTATGCAGCAACCGTGTCCTCATCAAAAGAATCTTCATCATTGCTGCTGATATCTCTACGTATATTTGCATTCGACGTTTGTGTCGAAACTGCACGGGCATAACTTCTCAAAAGACGCCTGATACGTTCAGGATTCTTCTTCCGTTTGAACATCCTGTTGATATCCTCTTCCACAAGACCCCGGTAGAAGTTGTAGACCTGTTCGAGAGCATCTTCTCTTTCCAGGCCCAGGGCAGCAGGCCAACCTCCCCTGCATAAGAGGTACGCATAATCTCTGAGAGTGAGAATGCAGGAAGATGGAACAAAGCCATCAGGATTCTCGAAGAGCGCCGAGAGCGAAACTTTTCCATTACCGTCTCCTGACTCATAGAGCGACATCGGCCGCATTGTCATCCCCACTATCCTCCCGATACCGCTGTGTTCATAAGAGTTTTCTTCTACAGGTGTGCTGGAACCGGTAAGGATGAACTGCCCTTTCTTTTTTCTGTGATCGACCTCGAACCTGATCTGATCCCATATGAATGGAATTATCTGCCACTCATCGATAAGACGGGGGGTTTCCCCTTCAAGGAAGATATCGGGTGCAGATTTTGCAAGTGCTATGTTCTGTTCTTTCGTCTTGTTGTTCTGCATGTAGACAACACTTCCTGCAACCTGTTCTGCGGTTGTTGACTTGCCCGACCATTTTATTCCTTTTATCAGGACTGCCCCTGCTGTTCTAAGTCTGTCCTGAAGTATTGAATCAGCTATCCTTTTGTAATACACCTCTTTTTCTTCATTCATAATAAGACAATACATTAACTTCGGTTATTTGACAAGAATAATTTCGGTCATTTGTAGAGATTAACTTCGGTCATTTGTGGAGAATAACTTCGGTCATTTGTGGAGAATAACTTCGGTCATTTGTGGAGAATAACTTCGG
>CAVACS010000134.1:0-6232 GCA_963587105.1 Anaerovoracaceae bacterium
AATAAAAATAATGACTATTGATTAGTTTTCGTGTAAACACGGAGAAAATTCAGGTATAAACTTCCCGTCACGTGCGTTCCTCTCCGTCGGAGGCTCGGGATGGTCGGTGCAGGTCGGACGCGACAGGCTGAACTGGGGAAGCGGCACTACCGGCAACCTTGTCCTGAGTGACAACTTCCCCTATCACGACATGATCCGTGCCACTGCATACTCTCCCAAAGGATCCTTCAAGTACACATATCTTCTTTCGTTCTTCAACAGCAAGATGAACTACTATGGTGAAGATAGTTCTGGTTCTACAGGGACTGTATACCAGGGATCCAACGGCCGCTCATCTGCCGAGATTTTGAAGGGAGTTGCCCTCTATTCCGCCCACCGCTTCGAGGGAAGGCTCTTCAACGACAGACTCTCACTTGCCGTCACAGAAGCCCTGACTCTCGACTCCCAGGACGGAAGCATCCCGTTTCTCGCCCTGAGCCCTCTCTATTTCATGCATAACGCCTATATGCCGAGCAACACAAATTCGACACTGGCGTTAGAGATCAACTGGACTGTGACGAAGGGCCTTGCGCTCTACGGCCAGCTGCTTCTCGACAACTTTGCAATGCCGGGCTTCGAGACAGGACCCGGAGCAGGAAAGAGCCAGGCTACAACGCCGGACGGCAAGGCATTCCTCCTCGGAGCAAAGTATATGACGGCGGCAGGAGAGGGTATCCTCACAGTCAATCCGGAAGCCGTATATGTCATGCCGCTTACATACCTCAGAGACAGCAGGAGCGGCTACGGTATCGACTATATAGCAGCAGTGAAGTACCGGCTCTACTCATATGAGTCCTATGCCGGCAATACCGACATCCTCTACGACGAATATGTCATCGGATACACATACGGCCCCGACTGTCTCACGGCATCGCTTACTGTCGACTGGGAATGCAGGAGGTTCACTCTCGGAGGAAAGTTCTTCTTCATGGCACACGGTACCCATGACTACTGGACGAAGTGGTGTGAAGTGCCGGCAGAAACATCCGAGGCCGATTACAGTAACCAGTACAGCGGAATATCGAGCGACCACAGCAATACCGGTAACTACCGTTACAGTGACGCCCAGACTGTGCGTAACAGCATATGGTACACCTATGACGTAGGACTCAATGCATCCTACTCTGTCCTTGATAACCTTTCTGTATCTCTTGCCATCGACTTTGTAAGGATGAACAACATCTACAACGTAAAAGGACAGAACGCCTCCGATTTTCAGGTAATTTTCGGCGTAAGATACAAGCCGTTCTGAGGGGATATGCTCTCATTCATGCTCCCGCGATTTAAGCTCACGGGAGCTTTTTCTCTGCCTCAAAGTCCGAAAAATGTCGGAGATTGAAGTTTTTTCAAAGTTTTTTTCACTGAAAAGTACGATTTTTTTGACAAAAAACAGAATCCTCGTGCTTTATAAGTGGAGGACCTTAAATGAATCAGCTAAACAACATCATTCTGGAAGGTACATTGATCAACGAACCGGAGGTAGTGGCGAAGAGCGCCGTTACGAACAGCAGACTTGTGAAGTTCACCATTGCAAATGACAGATTTTACAAAGACGTGAACGGAAACTCGAAACAGGAAACCCTCTTTCTGGTTATCCAGTGCTGGGGTGAACTCGGAGAGAAGGCACTCTCCTGCATCCACAAGGGGATGGTCGTCAGGACAGTCGGACGGCTTATGATGTGCCGGTGGGAAAGCAAGACGGGCGAGAAGAGGAGTACGATCGAGATCGTCTGCAACCATATCGAGTACAGACTGAACAACAGGAACAAGGAAAGCAAGCTGGAAATTCTCGAGGACGAGAAGAAGGAAGCTGACGTGCTCTCCGAGAGTACGGTGCTCTATGAGTTCTGACTTTGAGCTCCGGATGGCATTATTGTTGTCCGGAGCACATGTGAACGGGGAATATGCATGATTTTATCAAGAAAGCGTATTGAATCTTATCATAATTCTGATAAAATCTGGTTGACAGGAGATAGTTTTATGCTCGAAATACGACCGGTATCAGATTTAAGAAACAAATTCACGGAAATCGAGAAGGTGGTCGAAGTCGGTCAGCCTGTTTTTCTGACAAAGAACGGATACGGGAGAATGGTCATTATGAGCATGGAAACATATGCAAAGCTGTCAGGTGACATCAACGCTTATATTGCCGAGGCCGATTATGATGCCGATCACAATCCTGTGCGGCTTACACATGACCAGGTGTTTTCCAAACTGAGGAAAATAGTTGATGGTGCAGAAAAAGAACAGAATTAGGTACTTGCAATCATTCTACGACGAAGCTGAAGAAATCACCTTTTATATCAGAAATGTACTCTGCAACCGGGAGGCAGCAGACCGGTTTGTTACAAATGTGGAGACCGCTATTGTGGAATGTTCTTATAATCCTGAGATTTATGCTGTTTATGCCCGTTCTTCGAAGAACGGATTACCGTATTACAGGATAATAGTCGGCAACTTCATCATTCTTTATGTCGTTCTGGCAGAGAATGGCGAGAAGGTTATGGAGGTAAGACATGTCCTGTACGGCAGACGTAACATATCGCTGCTGATACTCGACGGCAATGTATGATGAAAGGGCCTCAGTCAGAAGCAGCCTGAAGAGCTGAGCGGCGTCAGAGAGCCTATAATAGCAAGAATGGAAAAGGGAAGAACAAGCTCCCCGCCTCGATACTGTTCTGAAGATTCTTGCTTCTCCCGGGTGATGCTGAAGATTGTCCCCCTTTGATGGTTAGATAACATCCGGATATGCGGGGCTTGAACTTGTCTTTCATAGTAGTGTGCTAACTCTAGATAAGACTCTCCTGCATCCACAAGGGGATGGTCGTCAGGACAGTCGGGCCTCTTATGATGTGCCGGTGGGAAAGCAGGACGGGCGAGAAGAGGAGTACGATCGAGATCGTCTGCAACCATATCGAGTACAGACTGAACAACAGGAACAAGGAAAGCAAGCTGGAAATTCTCGAGGACGAGAAGAAGGAAGCTGACGTGCTCTCCGAGAGTACGGTGCTCTATGAGTTCTGACTTTGAGCTCCGGATGGCATTATTGTTGTCCGGAGCACATGTGAACGGGGAATATGCATGATTTTATCAAGAAAGCGTATTGAATCTTATCATAATTCTGATAAAATCTGGTTGACAGGAGATAGTTTTATGCTCGAAATACGACCGGTATCAGATTTAAGAAACAAATTCACGGAAATCGAGAAGGTGGTCGAAGTCGGTCAGCCTGTTTTTCTGACAAAGAACGGATACGGGAGAATGGTCATTATGAGCATGGAAACATATGCAAAGCTGTCAGGTGACATCAACGCTTATATTGCCGAGGCCGATTATGATGCCGATCACAATCCTGTGCGGCTTACACATGACCAGGTGTTTTCCAAACTGAGGAAAATAGTTGATGGTGCAGAAAAAGAACAGAATTAGGTACTTGCAATCATTCTACGACGAAGCTGAAGAAATCACCTTTTATATCAGAAATGTACTCTGCAACCGGGAGGCAGCAGACCGGTTTGTTACAAATGTGGAGACCGCTATTGTGGAATGTTCTTATAATCCTGAGATTTATGCTGTTTATGCCCGTTCTTCGAAGAACGGATTACCGTATTACAGGATAATAGTCGGCAACTTCATCATTCTTTATGTCGTTCTGGCAGAGAATGGCGAGAAGGTTATGGAGGTAAGACATGTCCTGTATGGCAGACGTAACATATCGCTGCTGATATTCGACGGCGATGTATGATGAAAGAGCCTCAGCGAGAAGCAGCCTGTAGAGCTGAGCGGCGTCAGAGAGCCTATAATAGCAAGAATGGAAAAGAGAAGAACAAGCCCCCGGCTCGATACTGTTCTGAAGATTCTTGCTCTTTCGGATTGACACTGAAGATCGTCCCCATTGAGCTGCAGCATCCTCTATGACAGGATAGAGGTATCCTTAGTGCTGCAATTTGCGCGAGAGGCCCGATCTTCCCGGACGGGATTCCTTTGTCATCTTCACTTGTTATAATCATCATATAGCATGGAACCTTAACCCCGGAAATGTAAAGCGGGGGAAAAATAAAGCTGAAGCCGTCATCTGTTGATACAATGTAGACAAGGGCCGGGGTGAGTTCAGAAAGGAGAACTCATGACTGTCGTTTATACTCTGACGCTCTTTGTAATCACACTGACCTTTGCCTACGTTTTCTTCAATTACATCAAAATTAAGAAAATGAAAGAGGGGACTGATGAGATGGCAGAAATGGCTGCCATCATACGAAGCGGTGCCGACACCTTCATGAAGACGGAGTTCAGGACAATCGCCGTAGTCGTTCTCGTTGTTGCGCTCGTCTTCTCTCTCTTCGTCGAAAAGACTTCGGGACTCACCCTCATTATAGGAGCACTCATGAGTTCCGGCGCATGCCTTGTCGGCATGAAGAGTGCGACATATGCGAATGTAAGAACGGCCGAGAGGGCGAGGACGACCCTCTCTGTAGGCGAGACTGTCAAGGTGGCTCTCACCGGAGGCTCGATATCGGGACTGGGGGTTCAGGCATTCGGGATCCTGGGGCTTCTCATAGTCCTGTTCATCTGGGGCATTGAACACAATGAGGAGGGAAGGGGCTTTCTCGTCAATCTGAAGTGCAATCCTTCGATGATGAGAATCACGGCATATTCTCTCGGCTGCTCACTCGTTGCTATGTTCAACAGAGTCGCGGGCGGCAACTACACAAAGGCTGCGGACATCTCGTCCGACATCCTTGCCAAGCTCCGGCATGACCTTCCCGAGGATGACAGCAGGGTTCCGAACGTCATCGCCGACTTCATCGGGGATAATGTCAATGATATAGCGGGCAACTGCTCCGATCTTCTCGAATCATTCGTCGCGGCCCTGATATCTGGAATGCTCATATCCGAGACGCTGTACTCCGAATCTGTATTCTCTCCCCGGGCGTTCAACGGTGCCTCGCTCTATCCTCTTTCTCTTGCAGCGGGAGGCCTTCTGAGCTCTCTTGCCGCTCTCTTTCTGGTGAGCGTGATGAAGACGGGCGGGAATCCTTCGAAAACGCTCGACAGGGCCACATACATTTCAGCCTTTCTGACCATCGTCATCGGCCTTTTTTTGGCATACTCTCTCTTCAATGGTGCCTCTCTTCCCTCATCCTTCATCTTCGGGTGGGTCTCCCCGTGGGCTTCCGCACTCCTCGGAATAATTTCGGGTGTCGCCATAGGAATCATCACCGAATACTACACGAGTACGGACTACAGACCTGCGAGAGAGCTCGCCGCCATGGCAGAAGAAGGGGAGGCCTTCGTCGTCACGAAGGGTGATGCGATAGGATCGCGTTCCTGCCTCCTTCCCGTTCTCATGATAGCCGTCGCACTCTTCTTCTCCGGAAGAATCTCGGGGACGTACGGTATTGCCTTATCGGCTCTCGGTATGCTCTCCTTTGTCGCTACGACTGTCTCCATCGATGCATTCGGTCCCATTGCAGACAATGCAGGGGGACTTGCCCAGTCCTGTCACCTCCCGGGGGAGGTCAGAGCTATAACGGACAGACTCGATGCAGTGGGGAACACTACTGCCGCAATAGGAAAGGGGTTTGCAATCGGAAGTGCTGCATTCGCAACGGTCTCGCTCATTGTCGCATACGTCGGCTCGTATTCTGAAGGAGAGAGTGTACTCAACTTCGCTTCCTATGTCGTCGTTGCCGGAGGAATCCTCGGGGGCACCCTTGTCGAATACTTCTCCGCACTCCTTACCGATAACACAATCGACTCGGCGAAGAAGATGGCCGATGACGGAGAGAGACTTCTCTCGATTGAGGGAGTTCTTGAAGGCACTGTGAGGCCCGATTACAACGCATTGATCCGGACAGCTACACAGGAGGCATTGAGAAAGATGCTCTTTCCCTCGGTTCTGGCTCTTCTGATTCCTCTCGCAGGAGGAATCCTCTTCGGCGTCGAGTTTGTCGGGGGGCTTCTCGTCGGCGCGACGATCGTCGCAATCCCGAGAGCAGTATTCATGGGTAATTCGGGAGGTGCCTTCGACAATGCAAAGAAGTACATCGAGTCGGGTAACAATCTGTAGATTTGGTCGAAAATTCAGCACAAAAGCAACAAGCGATCGATGATCTCACAGCGTGAGAGTTAGAAGGCCTGAATTTGAGATAAATTGATTGAACTAAACACACGGGAACCTTTTCCGATCCTA
>CAVACS010000135.1:0-6007 GCA_963587105.1 Anaerovoracaceae bacterium
TACCAGTGGCTTAAAGCCAGAGGATGCGAGAAGCTCGTGTCGAAGCAGCAGATAGAGCAGTACGCGATGAACACGGCCAGATGGATCCAGTGCCAGAAGGCAATAAGCGAGTTTGGATTTCTGGCAAAGCATCCTACAACCGGTGCTGCTATTGCGTCTCCGTTTGTTTCGATGTCGCGGGAGTTTGCAAAGCAGATGAATGCAGACTGGTATCAGATATACCAGGTCGTGAGGGATAACTGCTCCGTGGAATACGGAAGCGTTACACCACATGATGATTTTATGGAACGGCTTTTATCCAGCCAAGGGAAATAGAATGAATGAACAACTAACACTCGGAAGTCTCTTCTCAGGCTCCGGAGGATTTGAACTCGGTGGAGTTATAACAGGAATAAAGCCAGTGTGGAACTCAGAGGTTGAGCCGTTCCCGATCAGGGTGACGACTAAGAGGTTCCCTAGTGTCAAACACTATGGGGATATAAACACACTCAAAGGCTCTGAACTGGAGCCTGTGGACATCATAACAGGGGGCTCACCATGTCAGAATTTCTCAGTTGCCGGTAACCGCAAGGGTCTTGAAGGTGAGAAAAGCTCACTCTTTTATCAATTCGTGAGGGTTGTGAAAGAGATGCGTGAAGCCACTGGCGGTCAGTATCCGAGATTCATGGTCTTGGAGAATGTCACGGGACTCTTCTCCTCGAATAAGGGAGAGGACTTTCGGACAGTAATAGAGGAGATTTGTAATGTTAAGTACAGCAGAGTGCATATACCTAAACCTGAGAAATGGGAGCGATGTGGACTTATCGTGGAGGACGATTTCTCTCTTGGCTGGAGAGTATTCGATGCCCAATACTGGGGAGTCGCCCAGAGACGTAAGAGAATCTACCTTGTCGCAGATTTTGGAGGTCAGTGTGCCGGAAAGATACTATTTGAGTCCGAAGGCTTGCTCGGGGATTCTGAAAAGAGCTGCAATGAGAGGAAGAGCACTCCCCGAGGTGTTGAGAGTGGCACTGGAGGCACAGAGCAGAGTGGCTTGATGTTCTCCAACCACGCACAAGGAGCGCGGTACAACGGCCCCTTGGATGTGGCAGATACAGTAACACATCACTATGGCACCGGAGGTAACAATCAACCCTTGGTGCTCAATCCCAAGACCTTTGATGTGAGGTTCACTAGCGAGAACACACGTAACATGAGAGCCAACTGCTATGAGACGGCAATATCGAGATGTCTCGACACCGGTGGCAGCAATCCCGATTCAAACCAGGGCGGTCTTGTGATAGTGGAGCCCAGCTACGGAATCGGAAGACCCGTCTTCTGCCAGGCATATAACTCAAACTTCTCATTCCAGATAGAAGAGGAGAGAGCACCCACTCTTGTCTCATCGGGACCAGGGGCGGTCGGAGTTCATTACTCAGCAAGCAAGAACTCGTTCTTCACTAAGGCATTCAAGGAAAGGGCGGAGACACTGGTAGCTACAGATTACAAGGATCCTCCGATAGTGAATGACAAAGATAAGGAGAGATACATCGTGAGGCGTCTCACTCCAAGAGAGTGTGCACGCCTGCAGGGCTTTCCTGACTGGTGGTGCTCAGAGTTATCCACTGATAACCCCACTCTAGATGAGATTGAGTTCTTCAGAAGTGTATTCATGGAGCATGACAGAGTTCTTGGAAAGACCCCGAGGAGACGAACCGACACTCAGATAACAAAATGGCTGAAGAATCCACATACGGATTCAGCAGAGTACAAGCTGTGGGGCAACGGAGTATGCCTCAACAACGTAGTTTACGTCCTGGGAGGAATTGCCTTCTGGGCAGAAGGAGAGAAGAATGGCTTTTGAAAAAGTGGACCCTATGCATCCGGATAAGCGCGCAGATATAGTAGCCGGAGCAATCGTAGACCTTGCATATACAAAGGAAGATAACCCAAAGATTGCAGTCGAGGTTCTCCTCGGTCATTGGAACTGCTATGTCATCATTGAGACAAGCTGTGATATCAAGAAAGAGGAAGTGGAGAAGATTGTGAAAAGGATAGCCGGCGCGGTCAGCACCTTCATCACTATCGTTCCACAGGACAAACACCTCGCAGATAACCAGAAGAACGGATTTAGGTGTGGCGACAACGGCATCTTCAAGGGTGTACCTCTGACGGAAGAGGAGAAGAGGCTTACAAAGCTTGCAAAGGATATCTACGAGAAGTACCCATATGACGGAAAGTACATCATAGACGGAGAGCGGATAATCATCTGCCACAGCAATACGCTTGAGGAGCAATTAAGAGCGTTCTCAGAGACGGCGGAAATAAACCCTCTGGGATATTGGACTGGTGGCTCTAACGTCGACAGCGGTGCAACAAACCGCAAGCTCGGCTCTGATATGGCCCAGTCTATTACCGGTGGTGGCCTACATGGAAAAGACCTCAGTAAGGCCGATGTCTCTGTGAATATCTATGCATTCCTCAAGGCTCAGGAGACAGGAAAGATAGTTGAGCTCAGCTGTGCAATAGGGGATGAGTATGTGGACGGAAGACCGTACTCAGAGATTGTGGAAATCGCAAGAAAGTACATTAAAGACATCGGTGGCTTTGAGAAGTTTGCAGAGTGGGGACTGGTGAGATAATGGATAGCCTCAGTTTGGATTGCTCAAATAGCTGTCCATGATGGCCAACATTTCCTTTGGCGTTACAATGAAAGGCTTGACTGGGAAATGTTTCTGATTGCCGGTGACCAGGTATGCGTCGTCTGTTTTTTTCTTTTCCATAACCACCTCATAGAATGGAAGATCTTTCATATCGGGTAGGATTTCTCCTGTCTCTGAAGGCTCCAGCATGAGCCCAAAGTTCGATATGAAGGAAAGGATGGTTTCTATCGATGTGCTCTCGAACTTGAATTTCTTCCGTCTCAGGACTTCTTTGTATTCTTCGATTGTTTTGGAACTGAATAAGGGAATCAATTCACCTCTAATCATTCTGTCCACAAGAAGGACAGTTGCAGCATCTGAGTGCTTTGAGAGCAAGGCAGAAACGATGACGTTTGTGTCGATTACAGCATAAAGTGCCATTACTCATCCGCCTTGCCGTTACGGACTTTTGATATCTCTGCGTTGATTTCTTCCAAAGGCATACCATCTGGGAAATTCTTGGATGATGATGAGCGCAGTGCATAGAAAGCCTCAAGGGCTTTTTCCCTTGAGATATCCCTTTCGGGTGATGTGATCTCAAAAGGAATGCGACGCTCTCTAACAACAGCCTTGGCAAAGACATTGATGGCTGTGGACATGTTCATCCCGAAGTCACCACAAAGTGTTTCAAACTGATTTTTCAATTGATCATCCATGCGGACGCTGAAAGTTGCTTGAGCCATATAATCACCTCTTATATTTAAAAAGTATTGTGAAAGAGATGAAAAGTCAACAAAAAGCACCTAATAGGTGCTAAAAATATAAACTTCTGAACATAAAAGGATAGTATATGAAGACAACTACAACTACAACAGAGTTTCAGCTGGTAGACATAGACAAGCTGATTCCATACATCAATAACGCACGTACACACAGTCCAGAACAGATTAATAAGCTCAGATCTTCTTTAAGAGAGTTCGGATTTGTGAATCCTCTTATCATAGACAAGGACTATAACATCCTCTGTGGACACGGAAGGCTGAAGGCTGCAAAAGCAGAAGGCTATAAAGAAGTTCCATGTGTATTTGTTGAGCACATGACAGAAGCACAGAAGAAGGCATACATCATTGCTGATAACCGCATGGCATTAGACGCCGGATGGGACGATGAGCTTTTGAAACTTGAGATTGAAGGACTTAAAGCCGACGACTTCGATATATCCCTTACCGGATTTGATGAGGGTGAGCTTGAGTCTCTTCTCCGTGTTGATGATGTGGAGGAGGATGACTTCGATGTTGATGAGGAGCTGGAGAAGCCTGTGTTCTCAAAGACGGGGGACTTATGGATTCTCGGTAAGCACAGACTCCTTGTAGGGGACTCCACTAAGGCTGAGGATATTGACAGGCTCATGGAAGGCAACAAGGCAAATCTTACAGTCACGGACCCTCCGTACAATGTCGACTATGAAGGGAAGGCTGGTAAGATACAGAACGACAGCCTTGAGGATTCCAAGTTCCATCAGTTCCTTCTCGATGCATTCTCCAATATGCATAGAGTCATGGCTGACGATGCATCTATCTATGTCTTCCATGCAGATACCGAAGGGCTCAACTTCCGCAGTGCATTCAAGGAGGCTGGGTTCTATCTCTCGGGCTGTTGCATATGGAAGAAGCCTTCTCTTGTTCTTGGTCGCAGCCCATACCAGTGGCAGCACGAACCTGTGCTCTATGGCTGGAAGAAAGGCGGTAAGCACGAATGGTTCACCGGTAGGAAAGAGACAACAATCTGGGAGTTCGAAAAGACAAAGAAGAACTCTGATCATCCTACAATGAAACCGATTCCTCTTATTGCGTATCCTATTCAGAACTCATCCATGACTGGGACTATTGTCTTGGATCCTTTCGGAGGCTCTGGTTCAACACTTATTGCCTGCGAAGAGACAGACAGAAAGTGCTTCACGATGGAACTTGATGAGAAATATGCGGATGTGATTGTGAACCGCTATAAAGAGAAGGTCGGCTCTGCTGATAGTATCAAGGTTATCAGGGACGGCAAGGAATACACATACGATGAGATTGTACCCGCGGAGGAATCAGCATGAACGAGACATGGTCGATTATAACAACAATCGTGGTGTCCTTATGCGGTAGCGGTGGAATAGTGTTGTGGCTACTGAATCACATCGCAAAGAAGAATGCCGAGAGAGATACCACAAGCAAGAACATCGCCGAGATCAAGGACGATATCAAGCACCTGCAGAAAGGGCTAGTCATGGCACTGGAGAATGACCTTGTGGTCTTCAATGCCCTGAAGACACACCAGATCAACGGCGACAGTGAGAAACAGGAAGAGAAGATGCATGCTTACTTCTTGTCGCTTTTGAGTGAGGAGAAAGAGAAATGATTACAGTTTTGGTTTTACTTGCGTTTTCGATTTTTGTGGGACTCCTTAGTGAGCTCTACAAGAAGGTCATCAGAAAAGATACAGCCTCGGAGTGGGAGATTAAGATGGTTGCATTTGCCTTCTCCGTGCTCTTTGGATGTGTATCTTTCTTTGTCCTCGGAGAGACAGCACTCCCTGAGGGTGTGAACTACACTCCGCTTGTTATCGTCCTCTTCAGTGTGCTTATCTACCTCTTTCAGCTTCCTGCATGCCAGGCAGTGTGGAAACCGCTGGTGAAGAAGCTGATAGAAAGGAAGGTCCAGAATGCTTAATGCAATAATCGCACTTGCAGTTATTGTGCTTGGACTCCTTGGCTACGGAATCAAAAGCACCAGCGACAAGAAGAAACTGAAGGAAGAGGTCAAAGAGCTCAAAGCAAAGAAGGAGGTTCTGTCCTCCCAGATGGAGACAATCAATGAAGTCAGAAAAGAACTCAGCCTTATTGAGAGCGAGAAGAAACCCGAGAAGAAGACGGCTCCAGTTACTGGTGACAGTGCTTCTCGTCTTAATCGTCTTAACAGGCTGTCAGACAAAGCTAACACCTCAGGAGAGTAACACCTACGAGAGTATCCTCGTAGGGATGATGCCGACTCTTCCGGAGTATCCTGAGTTCCCGAGTCTTGAGTGGAAGTACGAGGAAAACGGAAGATACAGCCTGTCGGAGACGGATGTGGACAAATTCCTCTCCTACATGGAGAACGATATTCCGCTCTACCTATGGGAGATAGAGCAGTACAAGAAGAAGCTCGATGTGGTTACAAAGAATCTTATTCAGTAGTTTCTGCTTTTGTAAATGCAAAATATCGAGTTTTTAAATCAGAGCAACTGTTCCTTTGGGTTGGGTTAAGTGATGCTTGACGTGTACACGTACTGCGTGTATATTATATTTATGATTAAGAGCTTCGCGGACAAAAAGACAGAGAAAATCTTCAATCAGATTGTTT
>CAVACS010000136.1:0-5978 GCA_963587105.1 Anaerovoracaceae bacterium
CTTCACCATTATTGGAGAATCTGGACAGGTTAAGTCTCCTCAAACTAATCGGCTCTGAAACAACCACAACGCCGACATCCGCTTTGCCTACAGCGGTATTCAAATTTCTGATAGCTTTATTCAGCGATTTGACATATTTAAACTCATAAGTCTTTCCATCTTCAGAAACGGCACTGATACCGTCAGAGAGTGAATAGTTATCGAATCTTAAGTATCCGGCAACACGATTCAACATCCTGTCCATATATCGAGGAAGAAGTATGAGCCTTCTGTTCAAAAGCTCTGCCACAAGTCTCGCCGTCAGATATTCCTTCTGCATCGGCATGTCATGGTTATCGCTAAGAAGTCCGTCCAGCATCTGAACGCCGTCTGTGACGCTGTGCTTCGGATAGGCGTACACTATCTCCTTTATGACAGCCTCTTCAATCCCGGATGCGAACTGTTTATTCCCGGACCTGTCAAAACTGCTGCCGTACTTCTCTCTGAGTCCCGTCTCTGCCTCTTCAACGCTCTCCCACCTTTCGATGTTATCCTTGTCGACATTGAATTCCCCACCTCTGCACTTCGGCCGTACTCGGGCGCTCTGATCTGTTGTCATTTCAGACCCTCCTGTATAGTAAGACGGAATTTCTCGCGTTTTTGTCAGCTTTTTCTTCAGAAAGGTGCTAATTTCGTCAAAAAAGGATCTCCTGTTTGACTCAAATCAGTTTTTTAAATATCTATACTATGTAGAGGAAATGACCCATTTCCGTTACAGAGGGATATACTATGAGAGTGGCGATACCCGTCAGAGATGGAATGATTGAAAAGAAGGCCGAAGATGCACTTTCGGTCATTCTCTATGATATCGAGGAAGATGAGATACTATCGGAGGAGACTGTCCGGATAAGCGGAGAGGAGAACATCGTGAATACGCTTCTCACTCTCGGCGTCGACACATTTCTCTGTCTTTCACTGGGACCGAAGATGGTTGTCGATCTCGCTCTTAAGGATATCCAGATAATAGGCGGTGTACGGGGAAAGGCGAAGGATGCAGTCCGACGCTTCGTCTCGGGTACGCTGGAAGAGGAAGATCTACAGCTCGACTGCATCGGCAGCGGCTGTAATGGAGACTGCAGCAGATGTCATTAAAAGGAAAGGAAGAAAAAAACAAGAGGAAGGAACCTGTCTACAAGAACAAAACGACGCTCATCGTCTACCTTGTTCTGAGAGCTCTCGTAATCGCGGCACTCGTCAGATTCATATTCAAGGGCAACTACGAAAGTGCGTTCACATGCGTGCTGACGCTCGTATTGATGCTTCTGCCGTCGTTTGTATCACGCACATTCCGCGTCTATCTTCCGACTGCACTCGAGACGATTGTTCTTGTATTCATATTCTGTGCGGAAATGCTGGGGGAAATTGCCTCCTTCTATATAGCATTCCCGTTCTGGGACAGTGTACTTCACTGCATAAACGGTTTTCTCTTTGCGGCAGTCGGATTCGCACTCGTCGACTTCTTCAACCGCAGCGAACACTTTTCTCTGCGTCTCTCCCCCGTCTTCGTCGCCGTAGTCGCATTCTGTTTCTCGATGACGATAGGTGTGCTGTGGGAGTTCTTCGAATTCGGAGGCGACAGGATCTTTGCATTCGACCTCCAGAAGGATTATGTGGTTAATTCCATCTCTTCGGTCTCTCTCAATCCGGACAAGAAGAACAAGGCCGTAAGGATCGATGATATCACAGACGTCATAGTCGTGCAGTCTGACGGAACGGAGATTCCGCTCGGTGTCGGCGGCTACCTCGATATCGGGCTCATCGATACGATGAAGGACATGATGATCAACTTTGTCGGAGCCGTGGCTTTCTCGATAATCGGCTACTTCTACGTCAAGCATAAGGGAAAGGGCAAACTGGCCTCGGCCCTTATTCCACAGGTCGAGATGGATGACGAAAAGAAGAAGGAGGATGACTCCTCCCCCGGAAATTGAATAATCGGGATTGAAGAGGGCTCCGCCGGGAGCCCCCATTCTTTCTCAGTCGATAAGCTTGTCAAATTCGGCTGCAATTGCCTTCTTGTCAAGGTTCTTTCCGATGATGCAGAGTCTGATCATGCGGTCACCCACATAAGGATCCCAGTCCTGGAGGATATCGGGATTCTCCTCAAGAAGCTTCTCTCTGATATCGAGAGGCGCAGATGCAACCCACTTTCCATATGCATTGCACATCAGCTGACGGCCCGTTGTTTCAAGTACGTATGCCATGTCATCCTCATCGCTGAACCATATGGTTCCCTTGCTTCTGATGATGTTCTTAGGCCATGACTTGACATATTCGCGGAGCTTCTCCCTGTTGAAGGGCTTACGTCTGTAGTAGATGAACGTTCCGATTCCGTACTCATCCTCGCTCTCACCCTCGTGTCTGTGTTCATGGTGATGGTGGTGTTCGTGATGATGGTCCTCTTCATCCTCATCCTCATCGTGGTGATGGTGATGCTCGTGTTCATCCTCATCGTCATCGTCGTGGTGATGATGATGCTCGTGTTCGTCCTCCTCCTCATCGTCGTGATGGAGGTCGGGGTTGCCCTCGTCCTCCTCGTCACCGAGTCCGCCCTCAGCTGAGAGTGCCCTGCACCAGCCCGCCTCTTCGAATACGCGGTCGAAGTCGAATGATGAAGTTGAGAGAATCTCCGCGACAGGGACATTACCCATGCTCGTCTCTATAACCTTTACGCCGGGATGAAGAGCTTCAACGACCTCTCTCACCTTCTTTCTGTCATCTTCACTGACAAGGTCGATCTTGTTGATCACGAGAGTCGAGCAGAACTCTATCTGCTGCACGAGGAGACTTTCGATGTCCTCCTCGCCTATCCTGTCCTTCTCGAGAAGCTTCTCTCCCGAAGCGAACTCGTCGACAAGACGCATTGCATCGACAACGCCGACGATGTTGTCGAGAACACCGTTCTTGATGGAGAGCAGTTGCTGTGCTATCGGCATGGGCTCGCAGACACCGCTGGCCTCGATCATGATGTAGTCATATTTGCCGGAGGCGATGATTCTTTCGATATTCTTCGCCATCTGACCCTTGAGGGTGCAGCATATACAGCCGTTTGTAAGAGGAACTATGTCCTGTGTATCCGTAATATTTGCTCCCTTTGCAATGAGGGAAGCGTCAACGTTGACCTCGCCGATATCATTCACGATAACGGCCACCTTATATCCTTCCTGGTTCCTGAGAACGTTGTTCAGAAGGGTTGTCTTTCCCGCCCCCAGATAACCGCATAGAAGGGTTATGGGTGTTTTGGCTTTCTTCTTCATTTTGTTACTCCGGGGATAAATATAATCTTATTTGCTCAATTCGTTAAGTGTGTGCGGTGAATATCTTCAGAGGTACTGCCCTAATTCTTTTACCCCCACATTTTTATCTTTTCCGTTTTTTAACCGGATTTTATTTACACTCTCTCCGTCTTCTCTCTAGAATACAGCCATGAGGAAAACCAAGATCATATGTACTATCGGCCCGAGCAGCGAGAACGAAGAGACGCTGACAGCCATGGCCGAAGCCGGAATGGATGTGGCAAGGCTCAACTTCTCCCACGGAACACATGAAGAACACAAGAAGAAGATCGACCTGATCAAGAAAGTGAGGGAGAAGCTCAACAAGCCCATCGCAATCATGCTTGACACAAAAGGCCCGGAATACAGAGTCGGACTCTTTGCCGGACACAAGGCCGTAGTAAAGAGCGGCGACACATTCACATTCACGACCGATGATATCGAAGGCGACAGCACACGCTGCACCGTATCATACAAGAATCTTATAAACGAAATAGATATCGCCCAGATAATCCTCGTCAACAACGGCCTGTTGTCGTTCAAAGTCGAATCGAAGACGAAGACGGAGGCCGTCTGCCGGGTAATCGACGGCGGTGTCATCTCCGACAGGAAGAGCATGAACTTCCCCGGACATGTCTCGAGGGCTGTATATCTCAGCAGCGACGACAAGGACGACATCCTCTTCGGCCTTGAAAACGGAATTGACTACATCGCACTCTCATTCGTGTCGAACCAGAACGACGTCAAAAGCGTAAGAAACTTCATCGACAGGAACGGCGGAGAACACGTGGAGCTCATCGCAAAGATCGAGAACCAGAGCGGGATCGACAACATAGATTCAATCTGCAGGCATGTCGACGGCGTAATGGTTGCACGCGGAGACCTCGGAGTCGAGGTACCCTTCGTCTCCCTTCCGGCAATCCAGAAGTACCTCATATCACGCTGCAGGATTCTGGGAAAGAGAGTCATCACGGCAACGGAGATGCTCGAGAGCATGATCACGAATCCCCGTCCGACGAGAGCAGAGATCTCCGATGTCGCGAACGCCGTCTATGACGGAACGAGCGCCGTCATGCTCTCGGGAGAATCCGCTGCGGGAAAGCATCCCGTAGAAGCCGTCCAGGCGATGGCCTCCATATGCGAGACTACGGAAGGCGACATCAACTACGAAAAGAGATTCAGAACGACCGAATACACGATCAGAAGTACTACCGACGCCGTATCACATGCGACGTGCGATCTTGCCATCGACGTTGCGGCAAAGGCCATCGTTGTCTGCTCGAAGAGCGGGATGTCCGTGCGTCTTGTCTCCCGCTTCAGGTGCCCGGTACCTATCATCGGCATGACAACTGACGAGAGGGCGTGGAGGCTCATCAACCTCAGCTGGGGAGTTACGCCGGTACTCAGCGAGAAATACTCCTCTGCCGATGTCATGTACCATTACGCCACTCTCAGGGCAAAGGAACTTCTGAAGCTTGAAAAGGGCGACACCATCGTAATCTGCGGCGGCCCCGCCGACGGAGGAAAGGGAACCATCAACACCATCAAACTCGTCACTATCGAATAGAGAGTCTCAGTCGACCATCTCACCCTTCTCGAGGCTTCTGCGGTAATCCATGGGAGTCATGGCGACGGAGGCATGGAAGCGCTGTGAAAAGTAGGAAGATGAGGAGAAACCGAGTGTGGAGGCTATCTCCGTCATCGAAAGATGCGTCGAAGAGAGAAGATACTTGGCCTCCCTTATCCTCCTGTCCTCGAGGTATGACATGGGAGAGCGTCCGTAAAAGCGCGAAAACTCCCTCACCAGATGATATTTCGAGAGGTGGAAGCGCAAGGCAAGGTCATCGAGATTGAAATTCTCCATGTAGTGGGTGTCGATGTAATCCTTGACACCCACCATCTGGCCGTTCTGCATCTTCGCCTCGGGGAGGGAGAATGGAGAGGAAGGCAGTTTCAGAAGACGCCGGACGATATCGAGGAATGTGGAGAAGACTTCGACTTCATACCCTTCTCCTCCGGCTCGCAGTGTCGAGAATATCCTCTTGATATCCTCTCCGATGCTCCCTGCATCCCTGCCGTGGGCCAGTATGGGATCGAAATCAGATCCGGGAATATAATCCTTCATCACTATATTCGAGACCGCAAGAACATAGTACTCCATGTTCGTCTCGATACCGGACTTCTCGGTATGATAGAGCCCCGAGGGAAAGACTACGAAATCACCGCCGGAGACGGGGAATGCACGGCTGCGGGTGAGGACGGCCCCCTCACCTCCGTCCACGAAGAGGAACTCCGTGAAGGAGTGGGAGTGCATGATGTTGCCCCTGTCCTTCTCGTATTTCGAATAACTTACGTATAAAAGCTGAGGAAGGAGGTGTTCTTTTTCCGGTGTAAAATCGATATGAAGCCTACTCATAGCCTTTATTTTATAATAATTGGGAGCAATTGAGCAATAAATATAAAAGAATTGTCAATAATTTGATATCGTCCTTCTTTTTCTGATGGGAAAATCAATGTATCAAAAGAAAAACAAACGCGCATGACAGGTGAAAGAAATACTGCAGAAGAAAGAAGGCCGGGTGTCTTCTTTCTTTTTTCTTTCGTATGAAAAGCAGCTCTCCCGTTTATTTACTGCGATTTTTAGCCAGATCCGCTGATTTTAAG
>CAVACS010000137.1:0-5961 GCA_963587105.1 Anaerovoracaceae bacterium
GCACTCCGTGAAGCTGCCCGAAAGAGACTTTGTAGCAAAGCCTGTTGTTGACTATCTCAAAAGCCAGGCATTCAAGGAGAGGTTTCAGAGTCTTGTTCAGAAGGAGATCGACAGAGTCGAGAAGGAGAGTAGGAGATGAAAACAGAGATGATGGTACTGGAGAGACTGAGAGACACGATTATAGAGCACATCGGGGAGCACTTCTCAGCAGACGGGGGAGGCGCAGACCTGAAGGCGCTCGACAGTAACAGTGTTGTTATAGACTTCCCGGATGTGGACAACATGCGAAAGGACAGCATGGTCTACATAGAGCCGGACTACGAAACCTTTGAAGCACTCTCCCTCATGGCAGATCAGGCGACGATGAATGTAAATCTGACAATCCTTTTAAAGGGTGCACCGCACACAACGCTCATCAAGCGTGTCTTCGGGTACTTTACAGCTCTCTGCTCCCTTCTTGCTTCCGACAGGGAGCTCGGCGGTTTTGTGGATTACACGGAAGTGACAGATATGGACTACTACCCATACGTGACAGCAGGTAAGAGCCAGACGGCAATCGAGGCTGTGCTGCGCATCAGATGGGATAGGATTTTCTAGAATAGGAGAAAAGAATATGGCATTTGTAACAGGTAGCGGAGCAAGTCTCCGCATTGGAAAAGAGACAAGCTTCGGAGTCGCTGTTACTCCCGAATCTCTTGTAGATATAACAAGCGAGAGTATCGCCCTCTCTGTCAGTAAGGGAGACGAAGGCTCGCTTCTTGCATCAAAGACACCCGAGACGAGAGATCTTCTGGGTATCACAGTTGACGGCTCGTTCAGCTTTGTCCTGAGGCCCGAGTTTGCAGAGCTTATCACACACGCGTCTCTCGGAGGAGACGGAAAGACAACAGAGGACGAATCTGCAGGCACTTATAAGCACGAATACGCCCTCTGCGGTCCGAACGAGGATCTGCCGTCACTGACAGTACTCGTCGACAGGAAAGCCAGTGTCAAGAAGTACGCGGGAGTTACCGTCTCCACGTTCTCTCTGGACTGTGCTGCAGGAGACTACGTTAAGGGGTCTTTGGATATAAAAGGTGTGAAGGAAGAGACGGGGACAAGGAGCACGGACACAAAGAAGTTCACAATTCCTGCATACCGCTGTACCGCCGCTGTCTTCAAGGTGGGGGATGAGGTCTTTGATATTTCTTCTGCTACCTTCAAGGTTGACAACGCACTCGAGGATGCGCCGAGAACTTATTCCACGGGCCTCTATGTTGGACAGCCTCAGCATGCACAGAGAAGTGTCACTATCTCATTCGAGATTCCGTACACTGCAGACATCGAGACATTCAAGGAGAAATACCTTGTCACAGAAGATACGGCAAGGATATCGCTTCTCTTCACTTCATCCGATAAGGAGAAACAGAAGTATGAAATCATCATGCCATATGTCTCGATTACATCCGTTTCTGCGTCGGTAGGCGGAACAGGAGCACTGACAGCATCAATTGACGGTGAGGCACTCTCGAGCGGCACAGAGGAGCCGGTTGTGGTTGTTATCACCAACACATCAAGTACAACAGTCTAAGAGGAGAAAGAATATGTACGTACAGAAAAGAAACTACGGCACGTTTTTAAGGAGCGTGAAGATCAATGTCGGTAAGGAATGCGGTATGGAGAATGAGGAGGATGTCTTTATAACACTCAGGGAGCTTCCGACACTCGAGATGATGAACCTCAGAGAGAGCTACGAGAAGGGCCAGAAGGAGCTTATCATGTTCTTCAAGGAAGTACTGCCGTCCATCATCATCGACCACAACTTCTATGAAGAAGAGAACAAGAGGATGAGTAACGAGGACGTGAGTAAACTCGTCTTCGAGCGCATGGAGCTTTCGAGTAAGGTGATTGGGGAGTACTCCAAAGCATCTTTTTTTACCCCGGAGAAGAAGAGAGGCGCGAAATAGCGGCGGTGAGCCGTGAGCTCTTCATGGGGAGGAATAACTCTCTTCTTTATTCTGAATGTTCGAGGTGGATACCTTATGTCACAGACATATTTCTTCCGATAGCAGACAGCGAGACGGGAGACTTTATCTCTCTGCCCTTTGCCGGGACTATCACGGATCAGCCGTATATGACAATGCAGATATTGAAGCTCATACAGCTCAATTACCGCAAACATCTCTCTGAGAGGATGAAGAAAATCAAAGCAAAGAAGTAGTACCGCTCCTTCGGGGGCGGGCTCTTCTTTTATAGGAGGCCCATAATGGCAGCACAGGCAAAAGTTATCATCAAAGCTGAGGAGAACATCTCAAGTGCAGTTAAGTCTGCATCCACATCCCTCAGCAAGCTCGAAGGTGCGTGCTCACAGGTGGGCTCCACAATTAAGAGTGCACTCACATTTACAGCAATAGTGGCGGCAGTGAAGAAACTGGGAGATGCAGTTGCTGCATGCTTCAATGACTTCTCGGACGCAAACAGAAAGTACAAGCAGCTCGAGATTGCACTCGGTAGCGGCGAAGCCTATGAGAAGGTATGCGATACGATTTCTGTACTCTCACGCCAAACTTTGGAGAGCAAAGACTCAATCGAGAGTATGGTGAGTGAGCTTGCCGCACTCGGTAAGTCCTCCGATGAGATAGAGAAGATCTCGAAGGCTTCCGTGTACCTTTCAAATGTCACGGGGCGTGATCTCAACTCCTCGATGACAACGCTCCTCAACACATACACGGGAACGACTACACAGCTGAAGAGACTGGGGATAGATGTGAGCGATCTCACGTCGGCAGAGCTCAAAAGCGGAGAGGCTATCGACAGGGTAATATCGTCGCTCGGAAAATACAGTGAGGAGCTTGCCGAGATAGACACCCGTCAGCACCTTACGAACATTGCAAATGCCTGGGGTGATATACAGCAGTCCGTGGGAGACCTTATAAACTATTCGTTCTCTCCCATGATTGCATCACTGGACAAAACAATTAACGAGATACAGGTGAAGTTCGATGCCTTTGTGCAGAACACGAAGATTGTGCTTTCAAACTTCCCGGAGTTCATGAGTAAGCTCGGAGAGACCGCATCCTCTATTATCGGGAAGATATTCTCGTATGATGGAATAAAGACGTATCTGGAGACCCTCGTTAAAGTAGTTCCGAAGTATTTCAAACTTGCCTTAGACGACGCAATTGCTGTTTTGAACTTATCTCTCAATGCAATTCCGGATGCAGTGAATGCTCTGATGGAAGGTATCTACAGCTACGGAATGTATCTTCTGGTCTCCTTCTGTGATGATATAGGGTTTGATATTTCTGAGCTTATAAACAGCATAGGGACGTGGCTTACCGAGAGTGATATCGGGAAAGTTCTGAACAGTATAATCTCCACAGCGGTGAACGGCGTCAAGCTATTTGGGGCTATCCTCAGGAATATCCCGGACATGCTTAAGCTTGTTGTAGATAATGCCGGATCTATCGTGAAGAACGCATTCATCAGTTTGAAGAACTTCTTCTATCAGGGCCTGTCGGACACTGTTACGGCTGCCGGACAGACTCTGGAGAGAATAAACTTTCCTCAGCTTATCGAGAACGCAAAGACAGCGCTGACTAATCTCTTCGGTCGAATCGGTGCATGGCTCAGCGCAATCGGCTCTACAGCAAAGGATACCTTCCGCTATATCGGGGACATAATAAAGGTGACATTCCAGTGGAGCAGCATCAAGACCATGGTCACTACTGTCTTCAAGAATATCGCGTCTGTAGCCTCGGCTGTCATAAAGACAATCTTCCTCTCCATTCCCAAGATGATCGGAAACCTCTTCTCGGGGATTATCGAATGGATAGGCTATGTGGGAGTAAAGCTCAAGAACACAATACTGGAGGCTATCCAGAACGTAATCAGAGACGCCGGTGAGAAGATACAGGGAACGTGGTTCGGTAAGCTCTTCGGCTTTGGAGGTAAGCTTGCCGCCATAGATCTCGGTGTTGATACAGAGGGCGAGGAGAAACTCCTCAAAAAGGCGGAGGCTTCATTCTCATCCATTGGGGACAACTTCACAGAAGCTGTAGAGAACGCGGTCGACACTGCCTCTGTAATTGAGGAGAACAACAAGGCTGTCAAAGACCTCTATGCCGGTGTCAAAGATATCTCGGTGGAGGCTCCGGACTATACAGAGGTTACTGCAGCAGTCAAGGACTCCGGGGAGATAGTCGAGAAGCTATTCTCCTGGGGTGATACACTCCTTGAAAACAAAGAAGACAACTCTGAAGAGTGGAAGGAAATCGGGGAGAAGTTTGACGCGCTCTTGAGTCCAGTTATTGAAGAGTGGGAAGCGTCCACTGGTGAAACAATCGGTGAGAAGCTTGCCTCATGGACGGCCAAGTCAGGAGATGAATACCTTAAGGCGAGCAAGAAGTCCTTCTCGTCGATAGGGGACTCTCTTAAGACCTGGGGAGCGGACTTCGTCTCATCAAACAAAGAGGCACTCTCAGAGATATGGAAAGATATCAAAACATACGCCGGTGATATGTTCGGAGACGACATAGACGAGTTTACGTCGTGGCTCGGAGACTTTCTCGAGCGTAACAGCGTAAAGACGACTTCAGCTATCGAAGAGGGAACGGGAAGTGTTGTAGAGGCCATCAAGGGAAAGAACACATCTTCCTCCATCTTCTCGTCAGCATGGGAGAAGGCTACAGACTCCGGTCTTCAGGACGAAGACGGAAACGCACTCTCTGTTTTCAGTAAGGAGTCCGGAGTGTCTAATATAGTATCTGCACTCTCGTCGTCGCTCTCGACGCTTCTCGATTCGCTGATGCTGATTATTGACGCAGTCGTCTCGGGTTGTTGGTGGATGGAACTGCTGTTGAAAATAGTGGAGGGCTTTGTCTCTGTGATGAGTCCGATGATAGATACGGTTCTTTCTCCGCTTAACGATGCGCTGACGCTGACAGGAGAGATGCTTGCTCAGGTCTTTCTTCCGATATTCAACAGCATCTACCCGATCATGCAGATTCTGGGTGACATCCTCATGACAGCAATTGTGCCTGTTCTTCAGATGCTGAGTCCTATAATCGAGATTGTGGCATTCCTCTTTGATGCATTGACTCCTGTCATATCTACACTGGGTATGGTCTTTACACTTGTAATGGCGCCCATTCAATATGTGGCGGATCTGCTCTCGTGGCTCGGGCGCTGGATAAGCTATTTTGGTGAGTGCATAGGGACAGCTCTCTATAACATCACGCATCCGTTCAGCGCAAAGTCTATGCCTTCATCTCCCGGAGGTTTCTCATCCGATGCATTCTCGGGCCTCTATGACAGGCTGATAAAGTGGAGCGAATATGGAACACATACGAGCGCTGTTACTGATGCTGTTTCAACACAGACTGCAGTCTCAAGTGCATCCTATCAGGGCGCGACACAGGTGACAATAAACATCTATCAGGAGGCACCGGTTGTGGGAGACGGCGGTATGAGACGGTTTGCAGAGATGATAAGAGAACAGTTCCTGGAACTGGATTACTATGGGGTGACTGTGTAGTCTTCCATAAATTCAGCGACAGCATTGCCTTTTAATGCTATTACCAAAAAATGAAAAAATATTGATTTTTGGTAATACGATTTGTAAGATGTAGCTGAGGTAAATATGAAGCTTATAGAAAGAAAGGCATACATGGATAAGATTATCAGCGTTATAGGGACGCCCGATATCAAGGTGATAACCGGCGTCAGAAGATCTGGAAAGAGCAAACTCCTTGAAGCCTTTCGTGATTATCTTGCCTCTAATATAAAGAGGGCAAATATCATCCACATAAACTTCAATCTTGCACAGAATGAGAAGTATAAGGATTATCGTGTTCTTAATGATTTCATTGAAGAGCAATATAGAAAAGGGGATGATAATTTTGTCTTGATTGATGAGGTACAGCTTTGTCCAAACTTTGAAATCACCATCAACAGCCTTCATGCAGAGGAGAAGTACGATAT
>CAVACS010000138.1:0-5919 GCA_963587105.1 Anaerovoracaceae bacterium
GTCAAAATGTGCATATCCTTCGGGGAGGGAGAAACACTGTGCTATTGCCTGTATTCTCTCCCCGCAGAGAGGACATACCCCCAGCGGCTCAGCGACCGTCTTCTGCGGAGGGACGGGAATCGAGGAGTGATGGCTCCTCATGAGAGGCGCGCCGCTGACCTGGCTGAGAGTCGAGAAGCCGGAGATGGCCTGGGCTTTGGCCCTTCCCTTCTTTCTGGCTTTTCCCTTCCCACGTGAAGCCTTTCCGCTCTGGTAGGAACCCCGGCTGTTCATGCCCTTTCTTCCCTTTCTCTGCTTTCCTTTATTTGTCTGCTCCACTTCCTTTCACCTCAAAATGTATACTTCACTCCGACTGCTCCTCCGAGCTCTAAGCCGGGCTTCGGAATCGACCATTCCCCTGTGATCTCGGCAAAGAGCGAGAGAGAGGAATTGAAGCTGTAAGACAAACCGAGGGCCGCATCGGCGAGGAATGCAATCTGACCTTTGTTTCCCCCGATACCGAATGAAGCACCGACTCCGCTTCTGAGATAGAAGTCGAACTTGTCAGCCTCGAGGAATGTCCACCTGAGATAAAGTGACGTTTCCATATATGAGCTCATGTCATACTGGAGCTTCAGTCCCGCGGCAAGCCTGACGCTGAAAGAAGCCTCTCCACGGACGCCGAAGCCGACTACGAACGGGCTCGCCCAGTCTGATGTGAGATTGAACTTGGGCTCTGCAAAACCTGCTATCGACCAGTTCTTTATGAAAGCTGTCTTTTCTGCTAGAGCTTTCTCTTCAACGACTGTGAGAGAAGGAGTCTCAAGCGAAGCTTCCTCCGTCTTCTCTTCGACTGCAGGAGCACTCTCCTCAGTCTTTTCAGGAGCAGTCTCGACTGCACTCACCTCCTCCTGAAGGACAGGATACATATCAAGAAGGGCCTTTGCCTCTGCTTCTACAAAAGTGATTATGGAGTCGATGTAGTCTCTTGTCTGCTCCGGGTAATAAAGTGTGAGTGTTCCGTCAGCAATAATGTATGTGATAAGAGAAGCCTCTGCGGGATACTTTTCGCTGATAAGGGCCGCAACTGCCGCGATATCTTCATCAGACACTCCCTCAGGAATCGTGAGCGACGTATATCTATCAGCAATTACAATTTCTGAGGAATAGCCGCCATATGAATACGGGAATGAATAGTAGATCACGTCTTCACGCTTTGTCTCTTTCTCTTCTACTATTTCGAGAGACTCTTCAGCCTTCTCTTCTGCTTCTGTCTCAACTGTAGAAAGAGGAGCACTGACGGTTTCGACTGCAGTTTCAGACGTCTCGAGAGGAGAAGCCGGGACTACTGCTGCTGACGGAGTTTCAACAACGACCTCAGTCAGAGTTGTATCAGCTTTCTCTTCCTCCGGCTCTGCTGATGGAGTCACATCAGATCCTGTGCTGTCCTCGGCCCTCTTCTCTGCGGACTGGGGCTGTGGCACTACTACGACAGGTTCGAGATTACTTGTCGACTCCGATGATATGAGGGACTGGACAAGACTTGTATTTTCACTGCCGTCGCTCTTCTTCCTGCATGATGGGACAAGAACGAGAATGCAGCATATGATTGCCAATAACAGTAAACTTTTCTTCATCTGTAAACTTTCCTGATAATGATTTTCCTATAAAATAATAAGGGTTGGAAGAACTTAATTCAATTTATCAACTGAAAAATACACTTCTCCTTCAACAATAAAGCCGTTATTTGTATGAAATAATGCCACTGTCAGAACGAATACCTGAGACCGATCTCCATTCCCGTTTCAAAGCCCAGGCTCTTCGACCACTCAAGAGATGCCTCACAAAAGAGCGAGAAGGACGGGGCGAAGAAGTATTCGCATCCGACGCCGCCAGAAATGAAGAGCGAATTATTACCGCTGTTATCGGGAAGTCCGAATACGCCGCCGAAGCCGAGTGTGGAATAGAGCTTTACTTTATCCATATCGGCAAAGGTCCACCTGAGGTATGTTCCGGCTTCCATGAATCTGCTGAAGTCATACTGCACCGAGAGCCCCAGAGCGACACTCTTCGTGAGATCCGCTTCAAATTTCACTCCGGCTCCGAAATTGAGCGGCGTCCATCCCTTATCGGAGAATGACGGAACATATTCCGGCACTACATATGCTGCGATGGAGAAGCCTCTGACAACCTTCTCCTTTCTTCCGGCTTCCGGAGAGGAAAGCTCTCTCTCAGCATCCTCTGCTCTCTCAGCCTTTTCTTCGGCATCTGCCGGAAGGACAGGAAGATCAGATGTCTCCATCTCAGCCTTTTTCTCTTCTTCCACTGTTTCTACTATCGGCAGAGTCTTCTCCTCAAGAGGAGCCGGAGCCTGATTTTCTATGCTGTCGATGAGATGCACGGCCTCGTCGATGAGTATATCGAGAGCAGAGAGAAGATATTCTTTACTCTGTTCGGGATAGTAAAGCATAAGAACTCCGTTTTCGAGAGTGTACGTTACAAGAGAAGCTTCTCCGGGGTATTCAGCATTGATGAGCGAAGCATAATATGCAATATCGCGACTTGTAATACCTTCCGGGACTGTGAGGGAAGCATCAGTCGTACGGACTGCAACAGATGAAACATATCCCTTGTAAGAGAGTGTTCCGGAGTAGACAGCACTCTCCGCCGCGCTTTCCTCAGCCTTTTCTTCTGGAGCGTCTTCCGTTTCAGGGATGAAATAGAGGCTGTCGATATATACCTTAGCTTCCGTATCGAGATACTCAAGTGCCAGGATGAGGTATTCTTCCGTCTGTTCGGGATACGTGAGTACGACCGTCCCTTCCGTTATATCGTAAACGACGATGGATGACTCGAGTGGATAACCAGTTCTGATCACCGATGCGACGAGGAGAAGATCCTCAAAGGTCACACCCTCGGGAATGGTGAGCGTCGTCTTCGTTCTGCCGACAGTAATCAGTGACTCTATTCCCCTGTAGGAGAAAAGACCTGAAAAGAATGTGTCATCACCGCCCTTTTCTTCCTCGACGACAGGAGACTCCGGGAGAGGAGAAGAATAATCTATGCCGGGCGTGGTCTCTTGAGATTCTGTTTCCGGCACGAGAAGCTCTTCATGCTCCGTCTGAGCTTCAGTCTCCTCCCTTTCAATGACGACAGGAGAAGGAGAGAATATAGCGTCGTCCGGAGCTTTAGTATCTGCTGCTGCACTATCTGCCGATGTTTCTATAACAGGAGACTCGACGACGGCTGTTGTTTCAGCCGGTGTATCTGCCGTTTCCGTCTCCACTTTCTTCTTGCATGAAGGAAGAAGAACGAGCACGGCGCATATGATCAATACCAGTAAAGAAAGAGATCTTCTATTCATAAATAAGGCTTTCCCCTCTGAAATATATCGTACATGATAGACTTCCCTCGGCATTTGTTCAATGAATGAATAAGGGCTGCCTTCCAGCAGCCCTCATGCCGATTGAACTTAAATCAGAAAGTGTACTTTCCGCCGACTGTGAGGCCGAGTTCGAATCCCGGTTTTTTGATGGAATACTGGCCGGTAACCTCACCGAATACGGAGAACTTCTCGGTGATGGAGTAATCGACACCGGCACCTGCTTCGAGGAGGAATGCATACTGACCTTTGTTCGGGCCCACTCCGAATGAAGCTCCTGCTCCGAGAAGAGCATAGAGGTCGAGTTTGTCGAGAGAAACGATTGTATATCTTCCGTAGACCGAGGTAAGAAGATATGCGCTCATATCATACTGAACCTTGAGTCCTATGCCGAAAGAACCGAGTCCGGCTTCTGTCTTTATGCCGAATCCGAGAACGAACGGGCTTGCACTTGTCCATCCGCCTGCAAGGTTGAACTTCGGAACTGCAACTGCTGCAACGGAGAAGCCTGTGAATGCGCTTGTCTTCTCTGCCACTACAGGAGCAGTGACAGGAGAAACAGCTTCAACCATTTGAGGAAGAGAAGCCTTTGCATCTTCTTCTGCTGCCGGAGCTGCGGCTGTCTTTGTCTCTTCTGCGGGAGCTGCCTCTACCGGTGCTTCTGTCTTTGTCTCTGCACTCTCAGCCTTTGCTGCAGGAGCTTCCACGGCTGGTGCTGTCTCCTGAGCCGGAACTGCGGCTACAGCTGTCTCTGCAGGAGCCTCAGCCTTGATCGGATAGAGGTCGAGGATAGCCTTAGCCTCCTTCTCGACATATTCAAGGGATGCCCTGAGATAGTCACCGGACTGCTCGGGATATGAAAGAACAAGCTTTCCGTTCTCTACGCTGTATGTGATGAGAGCAGCCTCATCGGGGTACCTGTCGGCAACGTTCTTTGCAACAAAAGCGATATCTTCTGAAGAGATTCCTTCTGGAATTGTGATTTCTGCCCTGGTATTCGTTACTTTGATATCTGACTTGTATCCGTTATAAGAGAATGTGACTGTGAAGAGAACGCTCTCCTCAGAAGCCTTTGCCGCCTCTGTAATGACAACTGCATTCTCTGCTTCTGCTGCATTCTTTTCTTCAGCCTTGACGGTCTCTGTCTTTTCAGACGGGAGAACGGAGGGTGCTGCCTTGTCGAGCAGGGCCATAGCCTCTTCTCTGAGAGTGTCGACTACTGCAAGAAGGAATTCATCTGTCTGCTCGGGATATGTGAGAGAGAGCACGCCGTCCTTGTAGTCAAAGTAAACAAGAGAAGACTCAGCTGGATATGCACCGGCTACCATATCTGCAACGTATGATATATCATCATAATCAATTCCTGCGGGAACCTTGATCATAGCGTTGTCGCTGTAGACTGCAACAGATGCAGTAAGTCCGCGGTATGAAAGTGTATCTGAATAGACAGGCTTGCTCTCTGCAGCAGCTTCTGTCTCAGTCTTCGCCGCCGTGACATCAGCGACAGTCACCGTCGTCTCCTCTACAGACTTGACTACATAGGAGTCGAGAAGCTCCATAGCCTGGCTTCTGAGAGTATCTACTACAGCAAGGAGGAATTCATCCGACTGCTCGGGATATGTGAGAACGAGTGTGTCGTCGTCGAGTTCGTATGAGACAAGTGATGCCTCTGCCGGATATGCGCTGTTGATGAGTCCTGCAACAGCCTCGACTTCCTCAAGTCCTACTCCGCCCGGGAGTGTGATCGAGGACTTTGTATTGTCAACTACAACAGTCGTGTTGAAGCCCTTGTATGTAAGAGTATCTGAATAGACGCTCTCGTCGACAGCCGCGGGAGAAGCCGCTTCTGTTTCAACTGCCACAGTCTCCTCCGTCTTCGTCTCGACGATGCTCTGGGCTACAACTGCAGGCTCCTCTGCTTTTGCTTCCTGAACTGTCTCTTCAGTCTTTGCCGCCTGAACAGGTTCCTCTGCCTTAACTACAGTCTCCGCAGTCTTCGTTTCTGTCTTTACGGCAGTGCTTTCCTTAACCTCTGCAGTTGTCGTCTGGGAGGTTTGAGCCTTCTTCTGACAGGATGAAAAGAGAATAAGAACGGAACATAAAACAAACAATACTAATAATACTTTAGATTTTGTATTCTTCATAATCCACACCTTGTTAATTATTCAGTTTCAAATCATAAACATTGTTGAAACTTAATTCAATTTATCCGGTTACAAATATTGCCGTCAAATTTACCCATCAGGGCGCTTTTTCTGCAGAAAACATGCCGGACAGTCAGAATGTTGTGACAGTTCCTGTAATGCAGAGCCCAATATGACAATCCAATGCGTCACACAGAATATATGTATTCCGTAAAAAACCCGCAAAATCATCCCAACAGGCCCAAAATGACGCTTCCATAGGCCTGCGTTCTGCCACTTCAGATCACCGCACACAAACAACATGACTCACTTAGGGACATCGATAGAAAGCCAGTTTGATATCACTAAACACCTGAAAGTTTGCTTTGACGCTCCTGAACCGGAGTTTAGTGACACTTGTGAAGCGACATTACA
>CAVACS010000139.1:0-5892 GCA_963587105.1 Anaerovoracaceae bacterium
TTCTTATACTCATCAAGGCTTACGGGATGTCGCCTAGCGGCTATGGCGCCTGCTTTGGGAGCAGGATATCGATGGTTCGAGTCCATTCATCCCGACTTTCACCTCTTCCTTTCCGGAGAGGTTTTTTTGTCCCCGGTGTGGAGTTTTCATTATTTCACTTTCTCAAAATGACGCCTTTTCCTATAATGACAGCGTGATAAAAAAGACCTGCCTTTCTCTTTTACTGTTTCTTTCGGCCGCCCTTCTCGGCGCCTCGGTCTTTCCCCTTCCATCATATGACTTCACTTTCTATACGACGGCAGACGAGACACTGACGTCCTTCACGAAGGAGAATGTCGGAATCGACATCACAGGCTACGGCTTCGTAGGCAGCAGCTCGGCGCGTGGAATTTACATAAGAATAGGAATCCAGACTCCTTTCGATACCCTCCTGAAAATAAAGGACAGCCTCTTTAAAGAAACGAAGAACACCCAGACAAAGGAGAGCGGGACCGCAACCGAGACAACTACTTCAGATACAGCGCTTTCCCAGTCTTCAGGCGCCGTAAGCACAGCGCTGACAGTACCTCAGAGAGAAAGGCAGAATGAGGAAACCGTAACCGCCGCGGAAGATGCGGCTGAAACGCCGTCCGACGGAACGCCGATCGAAATCGACAAAGGGGGAACGACAGAGGGCACGGTGAAGAAGAAGGAGAGCGTCAATCCCTCGAAATGGAAGTTCCTGCTGACGGCAGGACCTGCATGGCGGAGCATGCTCAATGACAACGCCATGGTCTATGCAGGCCTCGGACTCTCCGTCAGCACCGAATACATCAACGACTTCACATACGAGAGCGGGGACTACTATTCATCGTTCTCCGCCGTTCTCGGTACCGATATGGATGCAGGTTTAAGGATAGGACTCAAAAACAGCAGCACGACCATCCGCATCGGAGTGCACTTCATCATCGACCTTCTCGGTTATTCACAGCTCAAGGTCTACGACAGGGACCATCTTGAGATATCGGCAGAGAACAGTCTCTACGGTTACATAGCCGGAAAGAAGGGCATTGCGGCGGCGACTACGGGCCGCGGCTACATAAGGCTTGCAAAGACAATCAACGAGAAGAGAAAGGTGAGATACAACTACTCCAACACCACAGGAAAGGTGGGCGGCGGAGCAGTTGAAACGATAGTTCTCTGACTTTTTATCTCTTGTCTTTGTCTATTCTCCTGAGGAAAAGCATCGCGAGAAGTGCAAAGACGATGATGAAGAAGATGAGCATTATCCAGCATGCCGCGACATTGCCGGAGGAGGAGACATAATCCTCGTTCGGGCTCAGAGAACCCAGCTTCTGCTGGAATTTCTCGACGCCGTCGGGCTCGCTTTCGATTATGTCGACAAGACTCTTTATGGGATAGAGCCCCTCATGTTCGTAGTTCTCGAACTTCTTCATCATATTCCAGACCGAGACCATCTTCAGCGAGTTGTACTGTCCTATCGCACAGATGGCCATCATGCCCCACCTCGCTATCGTGACAGCCGAGAGGAAGTTGCTGACGCTTCCCTCGAGTGTGAAGACCGCACCGGAGAAAAGCAGCTCGAAGATAAGGACGAAGGGCATTATCGTCATTGCCGCCGTCGTGCTCTTTGCAATACAGCTGATAAGAAGCGACATGATGTCGGAGGCATATGTAATGAGGAAGAACGTGATCGTAAGGTCGACATAGAACGACGGTGTCACTACACCTCCGTGAGGATAGTGTATTCCCGAAATGCGGCATACCGCGACAGATATGACAGCTTCCGCCAGGCAGAGCGCCGCCTGGTATATCATATGGGAAAGTACATATGCGCCGATCTTCATTCCCGCGCGGTGCTCCCTCTTGACGATGGCACGTTCACGGCATACGACCTGTATGGAGTTGAAGAAGCCGTTCCAGATACAGATGCACGAGAGTGCGAGTGCACCCTTCATCGTCCCCTCCATGGTCTTCAGCATGGAGCCTTTTATTACGAACGAGACAAGTCCGGCAATGAGTGCCGCCATCGGCAGCATCTTCCAGTCATCCTGGTAGATGAACATTCTGAAGAATTTTCCAAGATAGATCGGAATCTGGGAGAATGTTTTCCTGTAGTGTTCCTTATGCCCTTTCATATCTCAACTCCTCGAACTTCTCTATAAGCTCATCCCCCATTCCTTCTCCGCCTTCGTCGCGGCGGTTGATCATCTTCACGACATCCTCCATCCTCTCGCGTCCGAAGAATGAGCGGCACTCGTCGACGCTTCCCTCGAATACGAGTCTGCCCGTGCTGTTCCTGTCCTTTGCAAGGATTATCACCTTGTCGAAGAGGTCGATGACCCTGTCGGGAGAGTGTGTGATCACGATGACGATCTTTCCCTTCCTCGCAATTGCGTGGAGTCTCTCCATGAGGTCGCGGGCAAGAACCCCGTCAAGTCCGGAATCGGGTTCGTCGAGTATGAAGAGCGACGGGTCGGAGACGAACTCCGTTGCGATGCTCGTCCTCTTCTTCTGTCCGCCTGACTGTTTTCCGACGAGATTGTTCTGTACTGTATGGAGACCGAAGATTTCAAGGGTATTCTGGATCTTCTCCTCCCTCTCCTCCTTCGTCACCTCTACGGGGAGCTTCAGAAGCGCCGCATCCTCGACAGTCTTTCTGACAGTATCGTTATAGCGGATGAGGTCCATCTGCGGCACGAAGCCTATATCGTACTTCATGGACTCGAACTGACGGTAGAGATCCCTGCCTCCGAGCTTTACTGTAGCATCGGCCTTCTCGTAGCCCGTTACGGCGTTGACAAAGGTTGTCTTTCCCGCCCCGGAGCCTCCGAGGAGCAGCACCATATTACCCGGCTCGATTCTGAGCCTTATGTCCTTCAGAAGCTCCTTCCTGTTCAGAAAGTTCCTGACCGTTCTGCTTCTTATGTCGATATCGAGGACGCCCTCGGCCTTTCTGAGCTTGAGACCGGAGATATCAAAAGAAGCCTCATCCTCCTCGCTTACAGGAAGAATCTTCTTACTGAAGCCCCAGTAGACAGAGACCAGGCCTTCGAAGAAGATCCATGCCCACACCCAGGCCTTTCTCTTACCGAAGGTCTCACACAGTCCTATATATATACGGATGGAGTAGACCAGCTTCACGATTATGACTGCAAAGCGGACGTACATGATTATCTGGGAAAAGGTATCATCCCCGTAACCGTCATAGTTTTCACTGAGCATCAGGATGCTCATCCCGTCCCGCTCTGTCACGGCCGACACGATCATGTACGCCACCTGCAGGAGGTAGCTCACAGCGGAGGCAACCATGATGCCGATGCCCATCTCCTCACGGCGGGCACATATGCTGAGCTTATACCATCTGTAGACCGGTACGAGAGCCCAGCGGCTGTCGATCCCGCACTTCTTGAAGATCTTCCAGAGTCCTACGGTCATCAAGGCATAGGTTATCCAGGAAATATTAAAGGAATTGATAGTGATACCCAATTCAATCACCTCCGCTTTTTCATTGTATTTAAATACATCGTCGTTGGGAAGTTAAAGAGCAGAATTAACAGAGTTTTCTCTCATCGTCTCCCCGCCTCTACATCCTTGCCTCTCCGGATTCGGGCATGTAATATTGTTCTGTGGACACACTCGGCTACCTTATATATCTTCTCACGCTCTCCGGCACGCCCGGCCCCAACACCATACTCAGCCTCCAGAACGCCTCTGAGAAGGGACTGAGGAAGGGAATATTCCTCAACTACGGGATGCTCTGCGGAATAACTCTGGTAACAGCGCTTTCATACTTTCTCATCACATTTCTCTCGTCCTTTCTTCCGGCGATATCACCCGCACTGCAGCTTTTGAGCATCCTCTATATCCTCTATCTAGCATGGAAGATATATCATAAGGGTGAGGTTAAAGCCGCAGGAGGAGACACAAAGGGCTCGTTCAGACGGGGCTTTCTCCTCCAGCTTGTCAACGTGAAGGTCCTCATGCTGTGTGTCTCCGCAGTCTCCGTCTACGTGCTGCCGAACGGTTTCTCCCCTCTCTCCGGCCTTCTCGTCTCTCTGGCAATTCCCCTTGTCTGCTTTCTGACGGGAGTTATCTGGGCGGCGGCGGGAGAAGCAATGAAGAGCCTATACAACGCCCACAGAAGAGCAGCCAACACCATCTTCTCCCTCTCGCTTCTTGTTCTTGCGCTGAAAAGTGCATACAGTCTCGTCACTTCACTCTGAGATTTACAGGAAAAACCGTCAAAAAAGACACTTTTACCTATTTTTGTTGTCAACTCCGCTTTTATCGTCAAGAATGAAACAAACAATAACAAAGGAGTACAATGATGGCTGTTAATATCGAAGCTCTCATCATCGTAGTTGCTTATCTTATCGGCATGCTCATAATCGGGTTTGTCGTAGGTAAGCTGAAAATCAAGGACGCTGACGACTACATGCTCGCAGGAAGAAGAATGGGAATCTTCATGATCGCATTCTCCCTCAGCGCGAACAACATCGGAGGCGGAAGCACAACGGGTCTTGCAGGAAAGGCATACACGACATGGGGGATGAGTGCGGCATGGTACGTTCTCGCCGCGTCGATTGCAATGATTCCGCTCGCATACTTCGCACCCAAGATCAGAAAGACAATGGCTGTCACTATTCCCGAGGTCATCGGAAGAAGGTTCGGCAAGTTCAGCTCGGGATTCTCCGCTGTACTCAACATCCTCGCCCTCTTCTGTCTGACGTCGAGCCAGGTGGCTGCATCGGGTTCCGTCGTATCTGTCCTGACAGGCATCGACACAAGACTGTGTATGATCATCGCAGGTGCGGTAATCATCCTCTATACAACCTTCGGAGGCATGATAGCAGACCAGGTATCAGACCTCGTGCAGTTCATCATCATCCTCGTCGGCCTTGCAATCGCAACACCGTTCGTAATCAAGGGATGCGGCGGCTGGAACGCAATAGCGGCAAAGCTTCCCGGCGAGCAGCTCAGCTTCACCAAGATCGGATGGGTCGTGATCATCGGCTATATCTTCAACTATTTCTGTACATTCCTCTCGGGTCCCGAGATGATCAGCCGCTTCGAGTCTGCAAAGGACGAGAAGACAGCTGTCAGGGCAAGCCTTCTTGCGGCAGTCCTGATGGCGGCAATGTCCTTCTTCCCGACACTCATGGGACTTGCGGCTCTCTCGATGAAGGAAGCTCTCGGAAATCCGCAGTCAGGCCAGGCCATGATGGCGGTTACCGAAGCATATGCTCCGACAGTCATCACAGGACTTGTCTCAGCTGCAATCATCTCCGCAACGATGAGCTCTGCAGACTCCAACCTTCTGTGTATGTCGACGATGATCATCAACGACCTCTACAAGCCCTACTCCGGAAAGAAGCTTGACGGAATGAAGGAAGTGAGGGTCGTCAGATGGTGCAACGTCATCTGCTGCTCGATAGCAATGCTGATATCACTACTGGGGATCAACATCGTAACGATGAACACCTTCGCATTCGCAATCCGCTGCGCCGGCCCGTTCGCGGCATACGGACTCGGAATGGTCGTACCGAAGGCGACAAAGCACTCGGGACAGATATCGATCATCACAGGTACGATCGGCGTCGTATTCTGGCAGATACTCTCCGGAGGAGACTTCTATCTCGGAATACTCCCGGTTGTATTCGGCTGTGCAGTCGGAACGGCAACCTTCTTCATCGTCAATGCAATTGAATGGAAGATGGGCGTCGAAGCGGCTCCGAGTGCTTACATCGAAGAGTAATCATCATCACACGCAGCAGCCCGGTCATCTCACGGTGGCCGGTTTTTTCGTCACAAACGTCTGTTAAACATTAACTTTTGTAAGCGTAAAATAAATATACCGTATTTTTGACATTTTCCCCTATAGACTATTCC
>CAVACS010000140.1:0-5789 GCA_963587105.1 Anaerovoracaceae bacterium
GTACTTGCTTTTCGAGTTCAGGCGCTTTTTAACATTATGAATTTCTTTACATAACCTCTGTAATTACTTTTTTCTGCGCCATAACATAGATTAAGTTATGATGCATTTTTAAGTTGTAATATCTGTGTCCGGGAATTTCTGAAAATCACGCAGATAGAAAGAAGGAGGAGGTGTGCCTTTGACTTTGTTTCTGAGTCCACACCAGATATACGACAGGATAAAGAGCTGGACGTGTGAAAGTTAGTAATTCTGACTAAGAAATTAACTTTTTTCAAAATAAAGAGATGTGGAATCCGGCGACGCATTAGTGCGTTTTACGGTAATATTGATCCTCTTTCCCTTTATCGAGCAGAAATCAACAACACTGACAGCTGAAAAAAACAGGATGCAAAAAACATCCTGTCTGTGATTTCTTTCCCTCGTTCTCTACAGTCTTGCAAGTATGAACGGAAATCCCACAAGAGAGCCGAAAATAGAGCCGAGGCTGCTCATGAGGAGGGCAACAAGGCATTTGAGGATCCTGTTCCTGTACCAGCCCTTGAGTGTCAGCGCGTCGTTGTTCACATTCTCGAAGTCTTTTACCTTAGGCGGTTTGAACGTCGCCTGCCATATGCCGGCAAAGATGCCGACGCCGAGTACGGGGGTGAGAACGAAGAAGGGAGCCGTCACGCCGCTGAGAAGGCAGGTGAGAAAAGAAGCTCCGCCGATCAGAGTGAAGAGGAACGTACAGGAGGCATTGGCAGCCACCCAGTAGAGGAAGGCCTTGAGGCCCTGGTCCCATCCGGATGAGAAGATGCCAACTGCAACAAGGGCGACGATGAGAACGGGAACGATCCACTGTGCGATCTTTCCGGCCTTTCCGGGCTTCGGAATCTCTGTGATGGAGGATGTGTCTGTCGAGAGTTCACCCTTCTCCAGAAGATCGAAGTTCCTGATTATTCCCTGGGTGTGTCCGGCACCGATGACCGCAACCTTTGACTTTCCGTCTGATGTGTAAATGGATGTGGCAAGATAGCGGTCCCTTTCATCGATGAGGACTTCCTTGACAGAAGGAAGCTCCTTGGCCACTTCCTTCATCATCGATTCCAGAGTCTCCTCGTTCTTGAGCTCTTCAAGCTCCTCCTCGCTTATTTTTTCGTTGGAGAAGGATGCTGAGATGAGGGTCGCAAGGAGTTTGCACTTGTTCCAGAGAGAGCTTTTGCCCCAGGCACGGCGGAAGGTGATCTGGATCTCCCTGTCGCAGAGGGATACGGGGATGCCCTTCTCCCTGGCAAGCTTTGCAGCCCCGAGTATTTCCGCTCCGGGGTCGCTTCCGGTCTGGGCGCCCATCCTTTTCTGGAAGGATGCGAGGGCTGTGTTAGCAAGAAGCAGGAATCCCTTTCCTTCCTTGAACACCTTCTTGATATCCATATTCTCGTAGGCGGAATCCTTGGTCTTGCTCTTCATTCTTCCGTCGTCGAGCTCGATGCAGACTCTGTCGGGGTTTTCCTTCTCGATTATTTCACGGACCTCTTCGGCACTGTTCTTCGAAACATGTGCAGTACCTACAAGGTGTATGGTGTCCCCGTTGTCGAAGGTGATGATGTGGTAAGTGTCGCTTATTTTCTGTGTCGTCATGTCAAATCCTTGAGAGAGGCACGTAGGAAGCCCATCAGTCTTTCCGCCGATGCGATATCCAGGTGTTCGTTGACAGAATGAATATCTGTCATGTTCGGTCCGATCGAGACGCTGTCCATGCCCGGTATCTTCGAGTTGATTATTCCACATTCGAGACCCGCATGGATAGCCGTTATCTCGGGCTTCTTCCCTGTGTATTTTTCATAGCATGATGCAAGCTTTGCCGTAAGCGGAGACGATGGGTTCGGAATCCATCCGGGGTATCCGTCACCGCAGCTGACTTCAAAGCCGTTACTCTTCGAGAGCCTTCTGATTTCTGACGCGACATTCTTCTTTGCGCTCTCGATGGAGCTTCTGACGGAATAGATGATCTCTATCTTTCCGCCTTCGATTCTGAGAATGGCGAGGTTGCATGATGTCTCGACGATTCCGGGGAGTGTCTGCGAATATGCGATGACGCCGTTCGGACTTGATACGAGGATGTTCTTCACACTCTCGCTGACATCTTCAGGGAGAGCTTCTCCTCTAGAAGCAGTCTCTTTCACGCTTATTGTGATTCCCGGATCGGAGTGTGAGTACTCGACTCTGAGATCCGCCTGGAGCTTCTCCGCTTCCCTGACGGCCTCTCCTGTATCTTTTACAAGAAGTACTGCCTTGAGGTAAGACGGAATGACGTTCCTCTTCGTGCCGCCTTCTGCGCTGACTATCGTGCAGGAGGAAAGAGAGTTGAGATACCGTGCGAAGAGAGAAACGGCGTTCGCCCTCATGCGGTGTATGTCGCCGCCGGAGTGTCCTCCGAGAAGGCCGGAAATCTCGACTTCCACTGTTTTTCCGCCCGAAGCTTTTACAGCCCGGTATGTCCTCTCCACAGTGACATCAAGTCCTCCTGCACAGCCGATATAGAAGATGTCCTCCTCTTCGCTGTCGAGGTTGATGAGAATGCGTGCACTGACATTCTTTTCCTCGAGGCCGAAGGCTCCCGTGAGTCCGACTTCCTCGTTGACCGTGCAGATGCATTCGATGGGGCCGTGGACGAGAGTGTCATCCGAGAGGATGTCGAGCATGATTGCTATTGCAATGCCGTCGTCGCCGCCGAGGGATGTGTCCTTTGCGCTTATATACTTTCCGTCACATACGATGTCAATCGGGTCCTTTTTGAAGTCATGCTTCGAGCCTTCTCTTTTTACGCATACCATATCCATATGGCCCTGGAGGGCGACAGGAGGATAGTTTTCACAGCCCTTTGAAGCCGGCTTCTTCATCACGACATTGCCCGAGCTGTCCTTTACGGCATAGATGCCGTTCTTTTCTGCCCAGTCGAGAAGGAATGCCGCAACTCCCTCTTCATTTCCGCTCTCCCTCGGGATGGATGAGATATCATTGAAATATGACCACAATCTTTTTTCCTTCAAATTGTCAAACCACATATGTGCATCTCCTTAGTTAAGATGAATGTAGCCATTGTATGTCATATCACGCGAAAAAACGATACGGATATCGTACTTTATTCTATAAAGTCACTTGCAACCGTCAGAAGTTAGAACCAAAATGAAAGATATGAAAGATAACATCCTTCTCATCATCAATCCCAATGCCTCGAAGGGAAAAGGCAGAAAAAAAGCAAATAAAATCAAAGATCTCTTCGCCCTTCACGGCAGACGGTGCGCCATTGCCTACACATCGGGCAGGGGGCATGCGGAGAAGCTTGCGAAAAGCGGTGTCGAGTCGGGTATAAAGACCATCATAGCCGCCGGAGGTGACGGCACAGTCAACGAGGTCATCAACGGTATAATGAAGGCCAGGAACCATGACAAGGTAGCAATGGGAATCATCCCCGTCGGAAGGGGAAACGACTTTGCATGGGCGGCAGGAATTCCCTGTAATCTTGAAAAGGCAGTCGACATAATTCTCAACAACGAGCCCAGGGCTACGGACGTCGGCTTCGGACGTGGAACCGACAGGGAGAAGGGGGTCTACTTCCTCAACGGCATGGGACTAGGTTTTGAGCCGATGGTCAATTTCCGTGCACAGGAATACAGACACCTCAACGGGATGGCGAGCTACATCGCTGCTTTCATTCATATGCTTTTCAATCCACCCCGGGGATATTCGATGCATGTGAAGATAGACGACGATGAGTTTGATCTTGTCTCTCAGCAGTTCTCATGCAACAACGGTCGCAGAATGGGTTCGTCATTTCTGATGACACCTCTTGCCGAAATCGACGACGGAAAACTCGACTATATGTATACCAGGCGCCTCTTCAAGGGTTTTGGTCTTATAAGGCTTGCCATTCGCTTTCTGAGGGGAGCCATGGTGAGTGACAAGGAGAACTTCGGCTACGGCAAAGCCCGGCGCGTCGAAATAACCTCCGATAAGGATCTGATGGTTTCTCATGTAGATGGTGAGGAGTTTTCGAGAAAAGGGAAGCATTTTGTCATAGAAATACTCCCTTCGGCTGTCAGACTCTTTCGTTGAACTTCTGATATCTATGCTTGTATCTTGTTGCGCACAATGGAAATAATTGTGTAAAAATACTGTTTGACTTCACTTTTGGTTGGTTGTATCATTATAATACCGTATAAAGCGCCCAAAAAGTGAAAAAACGGCATTGGATTGTGGTGAAAAAATGATTAAGGAAAGCGTACCGGGAATTCATTTTTATGATCAGGATTTTGTCGACATGTACGACAGAGCCTGGGTTTGGTTGGAAGAAGTCTGGAAGGACGGGGAGAAGGACAGCAAGTTCCCCGAAGGTTACTTCACGCACGGAGGAAGTGACATTATTTCTTTGTATGATGTCTCTCTTTCTTCTCTTTTCCTTGTCTATTCGAACCAGATTTACAGTCCGTATTCTATGGTGGATTATTTTTATGCTCGTCAGGAAGAGAATGGAAGGATTGCTGAAGAGTATAACATCGTCACAGATGAAGCCGTAGTCAGTCCGGACAATCCTCTCGGTGTCACACTGCCACTTCTTCCATATATAGAATTCGTCTTCTATCACAAGATCGGAAACAAGAAGAGACTCAAGGACGTCGTTCCTTATCTCGAGAAATATTTCGAGTGGCTGAAGACCAGCTTCCAGTGCGAGAACGGGCTCTACAGAGTTCCTCAGGCAGCAACCCGTATGGGAAACCTTCCCAGGGAGGGGGCAGTCTATTTCATCGACTTCAATGCCGCGATGGCTGTATTCGCACTCTATCTCTCCATCATCGGAGATATCCTCAACGACAAGGAGCTTGCCTTCCGGTACAAGCGTGTCTACTTTGCACTCAAGACAAGGATCAACTCGATGATGTGGTCGGCAGAGGATAACTTCTACTACGACCTCGACGAGAACGGTGAGATAGTGAGGAACAAGCACATCGGTGCATTCTGGACGCTTCTTGCCGAGATTCCGAACGATGAGTATGCATCGTTCCTCATCGAAGAGCTCAAGGATGATAAAGAGTTCGGTACGGACAACCCGTTCCCGACACTTCCGGTATCTAATCCGCACTTCTCGGAGGACGGCAGCGGTTACTCCGGCGGTGTCTCGACGTTCATGGACTACATCATCATCAAGGGGCTTACGAACTACAATTCGTTCATCTTTGCACGCGAGTGTGCGATAAGGCATATGTACTTCGTCCTCGACACCCTGCACCCCGGAGAGGAGGTCCCCGGAGATGTGTGGGAACTCTATAAGCCGATGAACGAGGGGCCGTGTGTCATGCCGGAGGGTATGGAGAACAGGAAACGCTGTCTTCCTTCTGTCGGTCTCATTGCGATAAGCGCATGTATAGAGAACATCATAGGACTCGATATCTCGCTTCCGAGAAAGACAGTCTACTGGACGATGCAGTCTCTCGAAGCTATGGGCATCGAGCATCTCTCACTCAAGAAGAATCTCATAACCATCCTTTCCAACAAGAACCAGAGAGGATGGGAGATCAGACTTGAGAGCGAGAAGCTCTACTACTTCACGATCGAAATCATGGATGACGAAAAGAAGAAGACCCTCCCGATTCCGTCAGGCAAGTGTTCCATGCTCATCGACAAGCTCTAATCTTTATGAGACAAAAACGTAACTGAAAGAACGAGAAGAAGGAAACTATCATTTGAGTATCACTTCGGATAAAGGGGTAATAATATGGACATGAATTCATTCTCCCGCAAGGGAAAAGTGG
>CAVACS010000141.1:0-5782 GCA_963587105.1 Anaerovoracaceae bacterium
GGAACCTTCACAGTAAAAATAACATTCGGCTCTCTTGCCTACTGCGGCGAAGATGGAACACAAGAAAGAGATAAATCCCAGTACATAGCTACGCAGTACTGGTTCCTGAAGGATGACTTCAAGGCCTACTTCGGAGCAAACAGAACCTGGAAAGCAACAGATTCAAGTGGAAATGAAGAAAAAATAGAAATAACTTCTCCGACGACAAATCAGCATGAAGAAGTATATGGCGGAGGTACATCAGATAGTCAAACCGAAGAAAAAGGAGAAATAGAGTTGCAATGGAAAGTTACCGGATATTCTGACTCTACGGATACACCGAAAAAGACAATAACCCAGAACACCTGGGATGTCGAAGCAATGGTCGCCATGATTCTTCTCGAGAATGACTCCGGGGACTATAAGGGTTATAATAGTGTCCAGAACGGATACTACAGAGCTCCCGTCACGATAACGATGAACATAACATAGGGAGGAGGTGAAAGATGAAAAAGATAATGACAACAGCAGTTTTACTTCTCCTCTCGCTCACACTCTTTGCTGCATCATGGAGTGAAGCTGTAAACAGATCATTCACAGTCCAGGGCGGTTACGGAGAGGTTGTGAAGGTGGTCTTTACGAAGATCCCGACACAGTCCTCGTCGTTTGCCATCGGTATGCCGTTCGATATCGAGGGGGGGCTTGTACAGTACAGTGTCACCGAGGACGGACGTGAAATATCATACTGGTCGCTCGTTTCGAACACAAACTTCACTCTCAACGTAACAGCCGGTAAGCTGACAAGCGAGAATGAATATACAGACAGTGAGGGAAAGTACCTCGAGAAGGGAAAAACAGGTAAAGCAGAGCTCGATTATATAATGAAGTTCACCTACAGCTTCGGCTACATACAGGGCGGTGTCCAGCAGACGTCAACGGGATACTTCACTGTAAACACAGGAACCGGCACAGTAACTTACGCTAAGCCGGGACAGGGAGAACAGACAGCGACGGCAACAGACGGAGTCTACACAGTCGACATCATGCCTGACGGGACCGGATTAAGTACTATCGGAAGTGTCGACGGCTCAGTATATTTCATGTTCACACAGCAAAGCACCAGCCGTATCGAGAACGATCCCGAGACAGTGCCTTCGGGGAACTACACAGCGACAGTAACCATTACTGTCAACACGGAGAGTTGAACTATGAAGAGAATACTAACCTTTTTTACCCTTATTCTTGTTTTCATCTGTCTTGCTTACTCATACAGCTCTTCTTATGAGCCTAATACATTAATCATTGTTCCGTTCAATGCAGTCTCCGGTATTCCTGTCGGATCTAATTATTACAAGTCAGATACAAGCGGAAAGTGGCAAAGCGGTTCTCCTGTTTCATCGAAGGGCGCGAATTATACTAATGTTGAAATGATAGGCATCATAATGTTCATGAATGCATCGGGTTCGGGCGATGAAAGTCAGGTTGATATGAACGGAAACATAACCGTGACAGTGACATGCCCCAACGGTTTCTATCTTCAGAGTCAGTCCAATCCGAACTATAAGGTTCCCTTCGAAATCATGTTGTTTGATTCCTGGAATAGTGAAGGATCACAAGGACACAAGATATCTGAAGAAGAGCCTACAATCAATGTGAGCATTAACAACAAAACGAATGGAGGAAAAAGTGGTAACCAGCAGTTTCATTTTGACGTTGTTATCCGTCTCCCCGGGACTGTTGATACTACTACAAACGAGTGTACGAAAGACGGTGTTATCTATCCCCTTGCCGTGCTCTACGATTACAGTGCAGTTGTAACAATCAGCGTCAAATATGAGTGTACTACTTCTGGAAAAACTAACGTTCTCGAGAAAACGGTAACAGTGCCGTTCGGCGGATACTACGATGGTAAGAAGAACCCGACAGCAAAAGAAGGAACCGTTTCGATGAATATTGTTCTCAACAGTGAAGCATCGAATATCGACATACAGAACAAGCTGGGTAAGACAATCAACATAGGAAGCATGTATTACGCAATGATGGTAGGAAAGGATGATAGCGGTGCATCGACATCTCTTAACTCGGCAATCTTCCTTTCTTCATCTTCAGATCCTTATGATGAAAGTGCAACAAAGTTTGCCCTTGTTAAGGATGATGTGGGGGCAACTGAAGCGCTTACTTCGCTTAACAGTGTCGGCTTCAAGCTGAAGGTCACATCATATGAAGACGGAACATCCAGAACATTTGACGGAACGACATATTTTCCAACAAGTTCTCAACCTTCTCCTGGAAGCATCAGTGCTGCATCTGGTTATCCGGGGAATAGGAATAAGTCCACTCAAACATGGAAATCAGATGTGTTCATTATTCCTGATATGTATGCAGAGTACATGGCAACAGGTAAACAGGTATATTTCTCATATTCCGGTTCAATCGAGCTGGAACTGGATGATAATGTTGTCACTATGCAGTCCGGGCGTTATATTGAGACTGTGTATGTTCATGTGATGGCATATAAATAGGATGGGGATAGAGAATGAAGAAGAGATTAATACTGTTTGCAATATTGATAATGCTTATCCCATTCGCTCTGACGGCTGAAGATAAGGGGACTGGAGATACTAATAAGACGCTCCTCATCAAGGCGACTGTCGCCGAGGACCACGGTGTTGAAAAGCCGAAGAATGCCATCGCACTCGACAGACTTGTCTTCGAGCTTGAGCTTTCGACTGAGAGCGAGGCTCTCATCGAGAGCGACTGGGAGATCAATATCTCAGAGCTTTCTGATGAGGGAAGGTTCAGTATAGGGCTCCTGTACTACGGCAACCAGAGTTCCGCCTATAGGGGAATCGTGACTGTCTTCTCATCCTATGCATGGGCGAAGAGCGACAGGTCGGGGGCTGTCATACCCCTGAGTGTCTCTCTCAGTATTCCGGAAAGGCTTGCCGACGGAATAGAGGTGACGGAGGTCGGTATCAACGCACTTTCCTTCACTGTGAACCCGACAGGCCCGAGAAGGGGTGAAAAACTGGCTTCTATCGACTTTGACTGGGCTCTGGGTATTGATGTTCTGCCCGGAGAGTATTATTCAGAGGTCAATATCGGATTGACGATGGTGTAAGATGGAGAATGGTTGAGTCAAGATGAAGATTAAGACGTTATCTTTGATACTCATTATATTGCTGATACCGCTTTCCCTCTTCGCGGAAGTAAAGGCGTCATCAGAGGCCAGGATCAAGTTCATCCTCTGCGATATCACATCGTTCGGGTATTCCTCGAATCCCGTCGAGACGATGACAGACACCGCAACGCCTCTGGGGGAGGTTACTCTCCTTGATGATACTTCAAGGCTTATAAACGTCGATGATATTTATGCTTACTGGCAGATAAATCTCATGAAGAAGGTTCCTGTTAAGCTGGTGCTCACCATCACTGAAGATATGGTGAATGCACTTGAGAGGACGCTCTCTGATGATGAGAGGACGATGACGATTCCGATGACGGTTGAAGTTGTCAGCGGAAAAGCAGATAATAAAGTCATCTCCGGTAAGTCATCGGAATGTGTTGTCTTTGAGGGAGAGAGCGGGAGCCCCGTCAGCGGTTCCAGCTTATTGAGAATTTCATGCCCGCTCGGAAGTGAAACCAATGCGGGAGAATATAAAGGGGAAATAACACTTACATTAGAGGTATAGAGAAATGAAGAGAATACTACTTACTACATTGGTTCTAATCCTTGCGGCTGCCTCAGTTTTTGCCGGCACCGATAAAGGAGATAAGACAGCCAAGGTAAAGCTCGACCTTAATGTCGAGAAGGTTGTCATCGGGTTTGCAAAATCGGAAGGAGATGCCCAGAAGTTCATTGCAACAGAAGACACTTATGACTATGAAATTAAATCAAGTTCCAGTGAAGATACGGGCAAGGTTGTGATTACAACAACTCATGCTGACGGCTCCATGTACTTCTTCTATGATGCCGCTCTCGACAAGGCGCTGAATTACAAGCTCAAGGGTAAGATCGATACTGCTCTTATCCAGCAGAATGATACTGATACCGGTGCTGCCGATAATCCTGATTACATCACCTACAAAGCAACAGTTACAGGTAATGTCGATCCTGCTACGGATTTCAAGGACGGCACATGGGTTAAGAAGGGCGAAACTGTAACGCTCTCGTCTCCGTCAGATGCTACTACAACGTCCACGATTTATACTGATATAAGGGGGAATCTGAGAGACACAGAAACAGGACCGTACACTGTTGCATATGCAGGTGCGTTCAAGATCCAGCTTAAAGTAGACGAGAACCAGAATCTCGGAGCAAAGAAGGCTGCTGTATACAGATCGACTATCACATTTGCTGTCGAGATTGTATAGTTGTATTGGATATTCCTTCTCCTCAGGGAGAGGGAAGGTGGAAGAGAGATGAAGAGGATACTCATAATACTGCTTATTATCACCATGACCGGATTTGTTTTTGCAGCAGACAGCGATGTTACAGAATCGAACCTCAATGTCTATTTAACAATCAATCCGGATGCCTTCGGTGTCATAAGACTGCAGGATAAGCCTGATAGTACAGACTATACTGAGTATAATAGCACAAATTCCATCAGGCTCACTCTCAGCAGTGAAGTCAAAGGTGTAGCGGTGGCGTATCTTTATTACTATGCCATCGGCCCTGCCAGAATCTCCCTTACCATCGACTCGGCATTGAAGTATGAGAAGGTGTCAGAAACTATCGATTATTCGATAACACTTAAGACACAGGATGGCTGGTCAGGCGGAGCTTTCACCTATGGAGCTATAGCTTCCAATGGAACAAAGACAACTTCGGCATCGACTTCGACAAATTCCACGGTAAGAACAAAGGGAATATGCGAGCTCACTTTCAGCACTCTTGAGACACTCCAGAACAAGACCTTCGGCACTTACAAGAGTGATATTACTGTCACGTATACGGCAACTACATGAGGAGGTAAAGATGAAGAAAACCATTATCACAATTCTGATACTAGCTCTTACCTTCTCAGCTCTCTTTGCTGACGGCACTGACAGCAGCGGTACTACTACAACTACAACCTCAACCAACAGTGCAGCTGCTCTGAGCCTTCTTATTCCGGGAGATACACTGACGCTGAAGTTTGCAAAGAATTCCAATGGTGATGTTATGAATGATAGCAGCAAGCTCTTTACTCTTAATAAGTATGAGCCTTTCACTGCTGCTGAAATAACTTCCTCGACCTCGGCTCTCGAAGGATACGCAACCTCTGCGGTGACGTTCTATGTTTACTATAAGGCACTGGTGAGCAAGACGGCGAAAATTGTCATCAATGTTCCCACTGTATTCAGGTCCACTAATACGGAGGATACAATCCCCGTGCAGTATGATTCAAAAAAGATAGAAGCAGGTAGCGGAAGTGATGCAGCGACTATCCTTGAGCCAGGAGAAAACAAAATCGTAGGTCTGGAGGCTACACAAATCTACAACGGTTATAAAAAATGTATTCTTGCACTCGATGTAACACGGGCAAAGAGCGATATAACGTACACTGGTACGATAACAATGAATGTGGTGGCAGAATCATGAAAAAGATTATTCTTCTGATTATTTTATCTTTTGCTGTATTATCTTCCGCATTCTCCGATGATGTGTTGACATATACCGGTGCCGGATCTGAAATACCATCGAGCAATCTCTCCCTGACTTTCGAGATTAACAAAGAGCAGTGGCTAAAAGATTCATCGGGAGATGAGCAGCGATTCTTCAGATACGGTTTTTATACTGAGCAGAATGATGTTAAGC
>CAVACS010000142.1:0-5689 GCA_963587105.1 Anaerovoracaceae bacterium
TTCCCATTTGTGAAGATCATGGCTTGAGGTTACCCACCACAAATAGCGAATAACCTTTTATGTACATGCTTCTTTCTCTGTGATAATATTTTCTGGATGACAACACGAGAGGAACTCTTCAGAGAGACGGAAGAGAAGATTGAAGACACCACACTTAAACTCAGATCCCATTTCTTCGATCTGGGGATAATGCTCTTCCGTAATCCCGATCTTCTTCCGGGAGGAATGGGCGTCAGCCTTGTAAAGGCCGCCGAGGCTGCCGAGACTGCGTTGAAGGAGGCTGAAGAGAAGAAAAAGGATGACGAGAGCTTCTCCTTTGAATATGACTCGAAGAAGAGGGAGAAGATAGAGAAGGACGACAGACTCGAGGAGCTGAGAGAGAGCGAGAGGGAGATAAGACTCAAGCTCGGGGCACTCATCTACGAGCAGTGCTCTCTTGATCTTCTTCCCCGTGAAAGTTTCTCCTCTGTCTATGCAGATACCGACGAAGAGAAGAGCCTGGCCGAGAAGAGCCGCTCCCGTTCCTTCTGGTCACGGCTTCGTTCCTCCTCGGCCCTCAGCCGCATGAAGCGGAGCGACAGGGAGCGCTACCTTGACTATTCATCGTTCGCCGACAACGACGCAACCGCCATCCTCATATCTGGAGAAAAGGCGCAGAACCTCATAAAAGAGCTTGATGATGTCAAAAGCGAAAGGGGAGTGCTGACTGATGAGGACGAGAAGCTTGAAGAATACCTGGCTGGAAACCTCTCAAGGAGAAAGAACCTCGAGAAGGGGGGAATGGAGGAGGACGACAGAGGCGTAGAGACAAGACAGTCCGAATTCGACGAGTGCATCATAAACTACGGCAACTATCTCTATGACCGCGGCGGGGCATGGATAGGGGAGAACACCCCGACGGAGGTTCTTGATGCTCTCCAGCTCATTCTCGAGAACCAGAACGAATACGGAATCCTTCAGAAGAAAAGGCAGCAGCTCCAGAAGGAGGCGAAGGCCGACGACTACAAGGCCCTCATCGAGGAGGAGAGGAACAAGATCCGGATTCTCGAGGAGGAGAAGAGCCGGATAGACACTCAGATTGTCGAGATATCGAAAGAGATAGAGAGGCTCGAGGGCCTCGTCGAGAGACTCGTCAGAACTCAGGAGCAGAAGTAAAGGAAATCATTTCTCCCGTTCCCGGATGGCGCAGCGTGATGGATTCGGCATGGAGGCAGAGCCTCTCTCCCTCTTCACGCTTTCCGTAGAGGTTGTCGCCGATGATCGGATGCCCCAGTCCCGACGAAGCGTGTACTCTCAGCTGGTGTGTGCGTCCTGTACGGGGAAAGAACCTTACGCGGGTACAGAGTTTTCCGTCGTGTCTTTCGACGCTCAATCTCTCCCAGTGGGTGAATGCGCTCTTTCCGTTTTCGAAGTCTACTATCTGCACCGGCCGGTGCTCCACATCCAGGCGCATGGGCAGCTCTATATCTCCCTCCTCTTCTTTGATGACGCCTTCGAGAAGCGCGATGTATGTCTTTCTGACCTCCCTTTTCTCGAACTGCAGCGACAGATCCTTCTTTGCCTCCGGCGTGAATGCAAGCACCATCAGCCCCGAGGTGTCCATATCGAGGCGGTGTACGTGCGGGGTTTCCGGGGAGGATGGAAAGAGGGTATGGAAACGGTAGGAGACGCTGTCCCTCTTCTCCTCTCCGCGCCCGGGGACACTGAGTTCTCCCGCCCTCTTGTTGACGATGGCGATGTCGCTGTCGAGGTAGATGTATTCAAGTCCCAGCATCGAAGGAAGAAGAAGGCCGCAGCGTTCGCTGCACGGCGGAGTGTAGACGATTGTGTCTGAGGACGGGGAATACCTGAACTCGGCAAGTCCCTTTATCTCCCAGCCCCTCTTGAGTGCGGTGTTGATGAGCTTGAGGCCTGCGCATTCCCCCGTTCCCGTGGGAGAGTGGGGTGGAAGTCCTCTGATCTTCTCTCCTCTCCAGTTGTAGAAGCGGAATATTCCGGCGTATTCCTCCTGTGCCGCGGCGCTGAGCTCTCTTCTCTCCTCTCTGAGGCTTTCATCCCCCTCTTCGATGAGGCGTGTAAGAAGGTGGATTCTGCTGTCATAGAGGGACATGTATTCATCCCAGTCCTTTTCGGAGAAGCATGTATGTACATAGCCCGGAATATTGTACCTTCCGCTGAGGGCTCCCGAGTAGCCGTAGAGGACCTTTCTCTCTCCGTCTTTCGTCTCTGCAATGAGAGTACCCAGCATCACACCTTCCTTCAGAAGAGAGAGAGGGTATTCATCTGACGGCGGGAATGAGACCGAGCCTGTGCGCCGTATTCTGTCAACGAGAGCTTCCGCTTCGTTTTTCGCATCCTGTGTAAGGAGAAAGAAATCCATGGCTTCATTATGGATTTTTCGCTCCGGAGTGGGAATAGGTGTTGCAATCTCTCCTCTTAAGTTCATAATTCTCTCTATGGCAGATGACAGGAAACTACTTAGAAGAACATTGATGACACTTACAGGACAGATAATCCTCGGCACCGGAGCAGGGCTTCTCAGATCTTCCTCTCTCGGAACCGATCCCTATCAGTGTTTTACGCGGGCTGTGGCCTCGATAAGCGCGTTCGACTACGGAACGACGTTCATCATCATAAACGCCGTATGTCTTGTGCTGATGGTCATCTTTGCACGCTCCTACATAGGAGTAAGCACGTTCTTCAACATGTTCCTTCTCGGCTACATCATCGACTATTCGGCCGCTTCCGCCGTTTCTCTCTTCTCTCCCGAGACAATGCCGGTGAAGCTTCTGCTTCTTTTTTCCGCCCTCATATTCATATGCTTCGGCTCGGCGCTCATATTCACATCCGATCTCGGTGTTTCGACCTATGACTGGATAGCACTTCGCATAGCAGATGCACAGACGAGAATATCTTTCAAGTGGATCAGAGTGTTCACGGATCTGATGTGTGTCCTGATCGGACTCTGCTTTTCGATCATCCCGGGAGTCGGAACGGTCATTACAGCCTTCGCCCTGGGCCCGGTCATAGCTTTCTTCAGAAAGTATGTAACCGAGCCTCTTCTCGGCGGAAAAAAGGCATGAAAAAGTCGGACAGGGCGGATTCGAACCGCCGACCCCTTGCTCCCGAAGCAAGTACGCTAAGCCTCTGCGCTACTATCCGAAACAGCATGATTATAATCACAAGGTGAAAGCGTGTCGAGACGGTTTAACGGTGAAAAGGGGGTATTATCGCCGTTTCGGTCCTTTCTTTTCTCCCTTTTTTCCGAATATAATGCTGCACTGACGGCACATGACAGGAGAAGAACAGATGAAAGTCAGAGAATTCATAAAGAATAAGAGAACGTTCCTTACATACTGTTTCTACGGCTTTCTCGCAACCCTTCTTGAAACGGGGCTCTATTCCTTATTCTATTATGCTTTCAAAGCCGGCAACATCTTCTCGACAATCACGGCGTGGATTCTTACAGTGATCTTCACCTTCTTCACGAACAAGATCTTCGTCTACAGAAGCGGAATCTGGAAGGCCGGTGTTCTCATAAGGGAGATGATCTCGTTCTTTTCGTGCCGTATGACAACGGGAGTCATCAACACCTTATGGATGTTCGTCTTCGTCGATGTTCTGCATTTCAGCGGCGTCGTGATGAAGCTTCTTGCAGCCCTCGTCGTCGGAATCATCAACTACACTCTCGGGCTCTTTGCAGTCTTCAGAAAGCCCCGGCCTTCCATCAGAGAAGAAAGCGAGACTGAGTCTCTTTCGCCCATTAATTCGACACCATGAGACCTCTGCCTCTGTTCCATAATTCTTCGTTTTCCGTTTATCATTGCTGCAGGAGCGAACATGGGCGAAATCAGAAAATACAGAAAAGGCGAGATCATAAGCAGGGAAGGGGACTTTGAGCTCTGGATGTACGACCTTCTTTACGGAAAGGTCGGAATCTATGCAGCCTACGGGACACCTCATCAGGTTGAACTGAGCATCAACGAGGCCCCGACATTCTTCGGTGAACTAGGCTTTATCGAGAGCATGCCGCGCTACGGCACGTCTGTGGCACTTGAGGATTGCACTGTGGAGGTTATAAACCATGACAATCTCTCCGAGTATTTCGCCTCGAAGCCGGCAAAGGTCATGGCCATAATGGAGAGTCTCTCCTTCAGAGCCAGGAATATCTACAGACATTACGCCATGGCATGCGACACCATGGAGGAGTATGTGGAGACGGTACAGAGCGGGGAGGCTGTTACAGAGGAGCTCAAGGAGAGGATGCTCCGGTTCGCCCGTGCTTCAAAGCGCATAAAGACGAAGCACGGTCATATCTTCGGTCTCAGGTGAAATCGCACACTTCGGCATCTGATGCCCGGATGAGATCTTCGGGCTTAAGTTTTATGAAGCATCCTCTGACGCCTGCAGAGACGCAGATATAATCTTCAAGGAGGGCAGTCTCTTCGATGAACGTCGGATATTTATGCGTCATTCCGAGTGGAGAGCAGCCTCCCCGGATATAGCCTGTGTTCTTCTGGAGCTCGCTGAGGGGCAGAAGATCTATCTCCTTACTATTTGTAAGAGAGCGCGCCTTCTTTAGTGATATCGAGAAATCTGCAGGGAGGCAGAAGACGAAGAGCCTTCTGTCGCCTGTGCGCATGACGATGGTCTTGAAGACGACCTCGGTACTGAGGCCCGCCGCCGAAGCTATGTGCACGGCATCGAGGTGATCCTCATCCCATTCGTATTCAAATGTCGAATAATCCACTCCGAGACTGTCGAGAATTCTCATCGCATTGGTTTTCATGGTCCAGATTATAGCCGCATCGGAGAGGAACTTACATATCCGGGAGAAAGAAAATTTCGAAGACGGGAAAGCAGCTTCATTTATAGAGGAACACTACAAGACATATCTTCTTGGGTCCGGCACAAAAGTGAAGCAGATGACAGGAAGATATTCCGTTCAAAAAGCCAGATGAAAGCATGTGAAAGAAGGCAAAAGAATACGAAAGAATCTGTGATGAAATCGTTTACATTTTTTTCCTTGACAAACGCATTTTCATATAGAAATAATTCAGCGAGGAGGCTCGATTATCGAGATAAAATAATACGTTTTGTTTATCGGATTTTTGTTTTGAAAAACTTCAGGAGGTTTGAAAAAATGAGGAAACTAACAGTTGTACTGCTTATTCTGGCAGTAGCATTAACAGGCGTATCTGCAAAGGGAGCGAGCGAGGCACAGGCCTCTCTCAGAATGGACAAGCCGACAATCACATTCGTGCACGGCTACTACCCTTAATTTCCTAATTTTTATACATGCGACTTTATACATGCTGCACCTCACTGAGGTGCAAATTTTTTGTATTTAAAGAGATAAATGGATTGACAACGCTTATTGTTTCCATGTATAATTTGTACATATATGGGAAATAACGTTGTAATTAAGTGCAAAAACAAGGCTTCGGGTGTCGTTTATGTCTATTATGGAACGTCGAATTACTCCAAAGACGGCAGATGTACCACAAAAGGGGCGAGAAAAGTCATCGGAAAGTACAATTCACAGGATGAATTCGAGCCGAATAGAACTTTTCTTCTGATGACTGCTGAAGAGCAATTGGCAACCGGCCTTGTTAAAGAGGCATATTATCCCGTGGAGAATCGGAAGAAAGTCGAAGTCTCCGATTATAAGGACAAGTACTACGGGTAT
>CAVACS010000143.1:0-5652 GCA_963587105.1 Anaerovoracaceae bacterium
GGTGTTGTCCTAGCCCTTCGCTCTACGGTCCGTGTTTAAACAGTTCTGATGGGTAGGAACGGTGATGCGGACTCTAAACCTTCCGTAACATTGGCGAAGGACGCCGGAGCCCGACTCCGTTACCGCAGGAGAAGCGGGCCTTAAAGGCGTTTTATCTCCACTCCAGAACGGCTCAGTTCGGGCTGTTTCTGGAGGTATTTTGAATTATTAGTCAGCTCCTCCCACGGGGCAAGCCCTGGGGTTTCCGCTGACAAGGAGTTTTAAATGAAGAGAGTTGTTACCATCCAGGATATTTCGTGTATCGGAAAGTGTTCGCTGACAGTTGCACTTCCCATCATCTCCGCAATGGGTACGGAGACAGCCATAATCCCGACAGCAGTACTGAGTACGCACACCGCATTCCACGGCGGCTTCACATTCCATGATCTTACTTCCGAAATCGTCCCCATCCTCAACCACTGGAAGAAGGAGGCGTTCTCGTTCGACGGCATCTACACAGGATATCTGGGCTCTCTCGAGCAGATCGACCTCATGAAGGATCTCATCAACCGCTTCGGCTCCTCTCCCTCAACTGTAAAGATCGTCGACCCGTGCATGGCTGACGGCGGGAGGCTCTACCCCGGCTTCGATGAAAACTTTGCCCGTCACATGGCAACTCTCTGCGCAAAAGCCGACATAATACTGCCGAACCTCTCCGAGGCTGCATTCCTCCTGGGAGAGAAGTACCTCGACGGCGGCTACAGCGAGGATGACATCAAACTCCTCATGAAGAGGCTGGCATCTCTGGGAGCGAAGTGCGTCATTCTCAAGGGTGTCTCCTTCAACGAGGACCAGCCGGATCTCAAGGGCGTCAGGGGTAAAATCGGCATCTGTTCGTATGACAGCACAAACGGAAGATTCTCATGGTACTTCCATAAGAAGATCTCCACATCCTTCCACGGTACCGGCGATATTTTCGCATCCGTCTTCACCGGCGCCCTTATGAAGGGATTCACGATCGAGAAGTCCTACGCTCTTGCCGGAGACTTCGTCGTGAAGGCAATCGAGGAGACACTCAGCCACGAAAACCACAATACATACGGCGTCGACTTCGAGGCTGTCATCCCCTACCTTATCAGCGAGATGGAAAAAAGACGATAGGACTTCATCCATCCTTCACTCCGCTCTCTCCTAAGGAGGGGGCCTTTTTAATTGACCGCCGACAGACAAAAGTGGATGATAAAGCTGTGTCCGACTACAGCGTAATCATAATAGGGGGCGGTGCATCCGGTCTCTTTCTCCATTCTCTCCTTCCATCTGCTCTTCTTATCGAGAAGAACAGTGTATGCGGCATAAAGCTGCTTCTTACCGGAAACGGGAGCTGTAACATCACACACGACGAGGAGAGGTCATCGTTTGTCACGCACTACTACGGGAAAAGAGCTTTCGTCACACCCTCCATTTATGCTTTTCCTCCGACGGCTCTGAGAGATTATTTCTCATCCCTCGGAGTTGAAACATATGTCCGCTCTGACGGGAAGGTCTTTCCCGTTACTGAAAGAAGTTCAACTATAAGGGACGCTCTCCTCAGAAGCGGAAGTAACATCCTCTCCGAAGTAGAAGTGAAAAGAACAATGAAGGAGGGAGAGACGTTCACCATCGAGACGACAAAGGGATGCTTCACATCAAGGTTTCTCGTCATCGCGACAGGAGGAATGACATACCCCGGAACCGGATCGACGGGTGACGGATATGCATTTTCCCGTTCATTCGGCCATACCATCATTACCCCGCGTCCTGCACTTTCATCGCTATCCATCTCACTCGATACTTCGGCAGTCGAAGGTGTTTCAGTCGAGGAAATGACACTTTCTCTCGGAAAGAAGAAGACGACGGGTCCTGTTGTCTTTACTCGGCACGGTATCGGGGGACCTGCGGCACAGAACATTTCACACTGGATTACAGGGGATACAGAACTCAGAATCTCTTTTCTCCCGTCATTTGTGAGCAGCGCCGTGAAGGAAGAGAACGGAAAGACCGGGATAATCACAACTCTCAGGCGCCTTACATCACTTCCCCATTCGCTGCTTCTCTTTCTCTTTGATGATATAAAGGACAAGAACACCGCTTCGATAACGAAGGAGGAGATGCGTGCGATAGAGGAGAGACTGACACATCTGAAAGTCAGAGCTTCGACAGAAGGAATAAAAAAAGCGATGGTCACCTCCGGCGGTGTGGATACCTCAGAAATCGACGCAAAGACAATGGAATCGAAAAAGACAGGCGGCCTCTACTTCACTGGGGAAGTGCTCGACGTCGACGGAGAATGCGGCGGCTATAATCTGAGCTTTGCGTTTGCATCAGCATTCCTCGCTGGGGAAGATATCAGGAAGAAAATCAACTCTCCCCTTCTCTCCGCTTCTCCATGACCAGTCAACGAACGAGAAAATCATGAAAGAATCAACAGTGAAAGTCATATCGAGTTTTATATCATTCAAATATTCCATACTCGGTATAAAACTATATGGCTTTATATCTCTATTTGCAATTGTTATATGCGGAACAAACCTCTTTTCGCTCCTGAACGAGACTCCGTTTTCCCGGAGCCTGTTCTCGATTTCCTTCTTCAACAGTTCGAGAGAGTCACTTCTTTCAACGTGTGCGTAGATCGTCCGCTCACCGAAGGAGCCCCATCCTCTGACGCTGACTTTCACCTCCGGAAGCGTAAGAGCGGAAAGAATTTCCTTCATTTCCGGGAGTGTCCTGTCGCACTGGAAAGGCGGAATGAGCGTTATATGACACTCTGTCTTCATCCCGCTCCTGTTACCCCATTTCTTCTGCATCCAGCCTCTGGCGCCCTCTATCACCGCCTTTAGGTCTTCCGGAAGCGTTACACCGATGAAGTAGTTATCTGCTCTCTCCATTTCTACCTTCCCTGAGCTTTCTGAATGCACAGTCAACATAGATCTTGTAGGCGATTGCAACGACAAGCTTCTCCAGAAGCTCCTCCTCAGTCGATGCACTCTCATCCTCTGTCGCATCCTTCCTCTTCAGGCCGAAGACATCAAGGAGTATGGCCTCGAACTCTCTTTTGAAGTATTCGTAGGAACTCTGAACAGTATGGTTGTTCTCCTTCTGGAGGTTGATAAGTAGAAGTATGTCGTCAAGGGAAGAGACATTCTTGCACAGTGCTATGAACAGGAGGTACGCAATCATCTCTCTCGAATACTGCTTCTTCACAGGATTATCGATGAGCTTCTTCTTGACGTAGTTGCTGATCATCGATTCCGTTATTCCGAAGCCCAGGAAAGGCTCAAGATATCTGTTTATATATGTTGCCGCCTGATTGAGGTAAAGCCCGACGTCGGGTATCTCGCTGAAGGACGGCAGTCTGTACTCCCTTATGGAAGAAAGGTCCTTTTCATCTAGTTCAAGTACCATTTTACTCCTCAAAAACTTTTCACAGGTTTTTAAAAAACTCTTGACAGGTTTATCAAAGTTGATTTAACTATATACAAGTTTTTCGAAAACCGATTATAAGGTTGTTATACAACCATCTTCGGTTATTTGCAAGGAGGAAATAATGGTTGTCAACATCATGGTGCCTCAGACTGAGGAGATTCATTTTTTCAAGGTCAAGGACAGACTGAGTGCTCTTTCGCACTTCATCGGCTTCCTCGTCTCGATTATTGCGACACCGCTTCTCCTGATAAAGGGCGCCGTGGATGCAAAGAGCACGGCAGAGCTCATATCATACACGGTATTCGCACTCAGCATGGTGGTGCTCTACGGCTCCTCTACCGCATATCACAGCTTCGATCTGGGTGACAAGGGAAAGAACAGAAGGCTTCGTAAGCTCGACCACATGATGATCCCCGTCCTGATAGCAGGAACGTACACGCCGCTGTGTGTAACGACGCTGAGAGAGAATGGAGGGATGATCCTCCTCGCCCTCATCTGGACACTCGCGTTCTTCTCCATAATCTTCAAGGCTTACTGGGTGACATGCCCAAAGTTCGTATCCTCGATTATCTACATAGCCATGGGATGGGCATGCATTCCCTATCTCTCACGGCTTTACAGCCTCCTGAGCACGGGCGGTTTCATAATGCTTCTCATGGGAGGCATCGCATATACTGCGGGGGGAATAATCTACGCCCTCAAGATTCCCTCTCTCGAAAAGAACAGGGAGTTCAGAAGTCACGAGCTCTTCCATCTCTTTATTCTCGGAGGAACGCTCTTCCACTATCTCATGATATATTTCTTTGTTGCATAAGAATAGTTAACGGGGCTGACTAAGCCCCGTTATTCTTTCTTACAAAAAGAGTTGTCAGTTTTTCCCGCTCTTACGTGGTCAGAGTGTACCTGATTTACCACCAGGCTTATCTGATACGGCGGAAAGATTCAATCGATATCGACACCCAGGCTCTCGATTTCACCCTCCATACTCTTGAGCCACAGGGAATAGGCCACATTCTCCATCTCCCCGAGCCCGCTCTTCTCGTAGCTTTCCCTCCATATGCGTCTTATTTCGTCGTCTACGATGTCCTCGGCCTTTTTTGCGGTGAGATCCCTCAGAAGCGCATCAAACTTTTCCTTCCCGCTCTTCATCCTCGTCCATACGACGGCAAATGCGAAATGAACCTGCTTGTCATTGATAACTCTGAGCGTCACAGGGGACATTGCATTACTGTACCAGTCAGTCGAATCGAGGGATATGAGTATCGGGTAGATATTCCTTCTCTCGATGACTGTACGGTAGAGGGCCCAGTTCAGGATATCCCCTGTATCGTCTTCAGAGTTCCTGTCGATGTGCGTGACGGCTATTGCACAGCGTCCGCTCTTCGTGTGTGCGTCAATGACCACGAAAGGATGGTAGTAGCCGATGTGATTCCTGCCGACCTCGCACGCCTCGATTTCATCGACGTGGAAGTCACACGAAAGGAGCGTGTTGATGATCCTTTCGGTCACGGACCTGTCCGCCGTGAAAAACGATGCGAAAAGCTCTTCAGAGAGAGCACTGAATCCTGTCTTAGAAATTGTCTTCATTTTATGTTCCATACTCTTTAAGACAGAATTTCTGCGAAAATTGTCAAAGAAAAATGAGACGAGACTGTAAAATTCATCATTCCGCCCCTCTTTAACCCTAAAAATACATATACAGAGCAACTGACGAAGTTCTGCCTTCTCTAGATCTGATCGTGTATCCAACCGACTTTTCTGCTGTTTCGAAAATCAAACTCAGATGCAGCGTTATACTGTTCGAAGCTTTCAATCCGTACTTTTGAAGATTTTTATTGCCCGGCTTTTTTCCGTTCTCTTGACGATACAACAACCAATCCCAGCAAACGAAATCCATGATGAGATTAACCCTCAGCCTTCATTTTTGACAGTTTATCAGCACAAAGTTGACAATTGACTATGATTACTTTACAAGGTATGCTTCTTATCAGGACAAGGGACTGATAGCATGGGAATTTGATCAGAATACAACGAAAAAGTTATAAAGAAACAGCAAGAAATATTACGAAATTAAATGATCATGCAATAAACCATGTTATAGTAGCTGTCATAACAATCCAAAATAGAAATCAAATATCCTTTTGTACCTCAATCTCGTTTCTAGAATATCTCCATTCATTGGTGAATGTGATGGATGTTTTATCCAGGGCT
>CAVACS010000144.1:0-5530 GCA_963587105.1 Anaerovoracaceae bacterium
GAAGGGCTAGGACGACACCCATCGGTACCTATGCATTCTCCCGTAACGTAGTGCTTGAGCACTGAGGCTAATCAACAAGGGTATGCTCGCTTTCGCTGCATACCCCGGGACTTGTCCCGTGGGTTGTTGATATCCATGATATCTGCACCTTCCTCTTACTATTTTCTATCGTCTTTTTCACTTATGTCTACTTTTTTATCTCTCCGCTTATGCCGAAATGCATTTTTCTGAGGTCCTCGACCTCATCGCAGACCCCCTCTAGGCCGCACGACGAGCAGTCAGTGTTGACATCCTTCAGCATATGGTCTATCGCCGATGTGATCTCCTTTGTTCTTCTCGCGTCTCTCTCGAGCTCTTTGTAATCGGCCCCGGGATCTGTAATGAAGATGATTACGGCAGCATCGACTTCCTTATGCATATGGAGTGCCTTCAGCATGGAGAGGCCGACTGAGACAAAATCGAGGCCGTCGACGAGACCGGAGCGCGCCACCCGGACGCTCTCCCTCTCAAGGGAGGAGGAGACACGGAGCATGAAGCCGGAGGGATGTACATGATAGCGGAAGGCCGAGATGTTCCTGATTGTATTATACAGCCTCTCTCCCGTACCGGCTGCATCCGCACTGACACGGACGAGGGCGATTCTTGCATAACTGGTGTCTTCTCTTATTTCTCCAAGATCCTTTCCTATGAGCCATATCCCGTCCTCCGGCACCAGAGAGGCCTCTGTCGTCAGAAGTGTGTTACCCACGGCGGGGAGTGAGCTTCCCCCGAGCTCGTAAGCCATGTCGGAGCGGAGGATCATCATCGCTCTTCCTCCATCCTCCCGCTCTCTCCTCTCCTCCTCTCCATCAGAGGCGCCATAAAGTCTTCTGGCCTCTCCCCTCTCGAGGAGGCTCAGAGTACGCCTGATGATATCATCGAAGAGGGTCATAGATGAGTGTCTCTCTTGATCCTGTCGTAGTGCTTCTGCAGTATGGGCTCAATCAGGGCCGTAAGCTTCATGTCCAGATTGAAGAAATAGACTATGAAGCTCAGAACGAAGAGGGAGGCCAGCACGATCAGGACTATCAGGAGTATATGTAGAAGCAGTGCCATATCATCATCTCTCCTTCGCGATTGACTTCTGGCGTGCAAACTCCGCCGCTCCGAGAGCGCCCATCAGCTGCGGGTCTATCGGAAGGTCTATGACGCGGAGGTTCAATACCTTTTCAATGGCCTTCTTGAGTCCGTCGTTCTTCGCGCATCCTCCCGTAAGGGTGATGGAATCGACGGCGCCCGCCTTCTTCGCCATCACAAAGCAGCGCTTTGCAACGGAGAGTTCGATTCCCGCTGCAATCTCGTCCATCGGCTTTCCTTCTCCCACGAGTGATATGACCTCCGACTCTGCAAAGACTGTACACTGGGAAGTGATCGGGATTACGTTCTTTGCCTTCAGGGAGAGCTTCGAGAACTCGGAGAGATCCATCTCGAATGCCTTCGCCATAGCCTCGAAAAAACGTCCCGTTCCGGCGGCACACTTGTCATTCATCGCAAAGTTGAGGACGGTCCCGTCACTGTCGACGGCAATTCCCTTCACGTCCTGCCCTCCGATGTCGATGATGGCCTTGACAGAGGGATCGGCGACATGAACACCCATTGCGTGACAGGAGATTTCGGAGATGTTCTCATCGGCAGAAGGCACCTTGTTGCGCCCGTAGCCGGTGCCCACAAGATAGGCCAGGTCATCCGGGGATCTGAGATCCGGAACCTGGGAGACTGCCTTACGAATTGACTCTTCGCAGGAAAGCACAGCGTTTATGCGGCTTCTCAGTGTCACGTCAGCCACCATCCTTCCCGTCTCGTCGATAATAACACACTTTGTATAAGTTGATCCGGAATCACATCCGCCATAATATTTCATCTTTCTCTTCTCCTTTACCATGAATGCTCGTCGTGCAGTATCTCAAGCGACGGATCGAGCGGCTCTTCCTTGAATACCGTTCTCATGTAACGGTTGATCTGATCTCTTACTCCCTGGCGCGATACGATCCTGGGGTCGAAGAGATCGTGCGTCACCCACACAAGATGGATACCCTTCCCTCTCGCCTTCTCCTCGAATTGTCCGTGCATGCCGGTGAGAGCCTTGCAGGACATATGCTCCCAGAGAATGACCATGTCCGCATTGAACTCTTCGCAGTATTCCCAGAGTTCATCCAGAAGAACCTTGTAGCCGCCATGGGTACGGTTTCTCATGATCATGTTCTCCGTAAGCCATGCCATATCATAATAGGCCTTCTCACGGTTCTCCGGACTATCTTCCTCGGCGATCATCTCGGTGTTGACCATGGAAAGCATATCTGTCAGGGGAACGATTCCCCAGCAGTTCAGTATCCAGAGAAGGAAGTCCATGTAGAAGTGTGACTGGACACCCCACACGATTGCACGGTGACGGTACTCCCGGGCCATCATCTTCTTCTCCTTGTATGCCTTCTCGGCCAGGGCGGTGAGCTTGCGGTCGACATTGACGAACTCGGGAACCTTCCCGCATACGGCCATGTAGTTGGTCTCTGTATAGAGGGCCAGGTTGGAGCCGAAGACCTGAGGGTAGTCAGTCTTGTTCATATCGAGCCATTCCATGCGGTGACGTGTCGACTCGTTGACACGCTTTGCACACTCGAAGTAGTACGCCCAGTCCCACTTCTCTCCTGTCTTCTCCTCGATGAATGCGATGCAGGACCGGATCTCCCGGGCAGCATATTCCTGTACATCGTCCTCTCTGTGACGCAGGGGTGCAGCAAGCTGGAAGATCGGAATACCGTCCTCCCCCTCGAGCCTCTTCGCAATTGCGCTGTTACTCAGAAGAGAGCCGTCGCATGTGGTGTTGCACTGCACTGCGCAGGCTCCGAGGACGGGGGCATCGTCATCAATCGAGACTCCGAGCTCCGCTTCCGGCATGGGACAGACGTCGCCTGCAAGACCGAACTCCTGTGCTATGTCGATATAGTGGAGAGCCGCAGTCTGATTGAGGAGAACAGGCACATATGTCGAGGGTGTCTCACGCGAGAGGCCCTTGAGAGTCGGGAATCCCATCATGACTGCAGTCATCTCGTTCTCGTCGACGAGGACGACCTTGGACGAGAATTTCCTATCGTTCCCTATACGGCGGTCGCCGCGGAATAGATTATCCAGAAGCTTTGCAACATCATAGACGACAAGGTCCTGCTCGAGGTGTGCCATTCTGAGGTAAGGTCCTCTGAGGCCCTGGGTGTGCTTGTCGACCATCATCGGGACGGCGAGGTAGGACGCCATCCAGCGGTAGCGGAACATCGCCCTGATGTTTCTAGGCTTGATTATGAAGGAAGCAAGCTGCTTCATTATATAGAGCCAGCGTGTGTAGTCGTAGAAGGTATCCCTCAGGCCGCGCCACTCGCGTCTCTTTCTTACCTTCCCGTCGGTAAAGAATCTGCCGAGAGCCTCGGCACCTGTCTCTTTCGCCATTATTTCCTGCCTCCCTGGATCTTCTTGATCTCGATACTCTCCACAAATGCCTGGACACGCGTCCTCATCTGGCCCGAGGAGCCGATTGTGTAAGGCCTGTCGACAGCAAGAACGGGATAGCCGTACTCGTCACGGAGCACTATGGTGCCCACCATGCGCTCGTAGGCCCAGGGATCGCAGAACTTCATCTGCTCGTAGATAATGCCGTCGGCATTATACTCCTTTGCAAGCTGTGCAACATAGCCTCTTCTGCCGTTCACCTTCGCCGTGTTCCAGTAGCGCGGGCACTGTGCTCTTTCAGCCAGAATGCGGCATATCTGACGCACCGGATCCTCGCTGTCATTCAATATGATCTCGTCACGTCCGGGAAGAGAGCCGTAGCAGAAGCGGTCTGCACAGACATATGCACCCGACTCCTCCACAAGCTTTATAACATCAGTGTCATCGACCTCCGAGCCGACGAAGACGACACGTGCGCGGTACCTCTTCTCGTCGCTTTCACGCAGGCGGATCTCTTCGAGGGTCTCGCGGAGCTTGTCGATGATCAGGCTCTTCGGAGCGACGTAGGTTACGAGTGTCAGGATATGATACTCATAGCCTGTGACACGTGCTCTCTCCTCCTTACGGTACTCTCCGATCTCGCGGATGAGACGGCATACCTCATTGTGCTCTTCAACAGCCTTCCTTATCGCCGTCTCCGATATGTCGATACCGTAGTTTTCCGCCAGAGGCTTCAGAATGTGGTTGCGGCACTGCAGTGTGTACATCTCGAGTGCATTCTCGTCGTTCTTCTGCGGAATCTCCATGTACTGCCAGAAGAATCCCTTCTTCCCTTCCCCCATGGTCTTCAACAGTTCCATGTTCTCCACACAGCGGTTCATCATCGAACATCCGTCCGGTGTCACGACGCCGTCGACGAAGTTGTATCCCCCTTCGATGGCTCTTTCGAGAAGTGCCCTCGAATATTCACAGAGGAAACTCGTCATGTAATATGTCGCCATATCCATAGAGCCGGTGCGGGGTGCACGCAGTCTGACGGAGAAGACTCCGGGGAGATTCAGAAGGGGCTCGGGGACATTCTCGCATGTCGTGGCAATACACTTCAGACCTTCCGCCTGTGCCTTTCGTACCAGCTCGTTGTTGGCTTCTTCCAGCAGCTTCTCAAAATAATAAAGGTGCTTCAGGTCTTTCAAGGCCGTCCTCCCTCTCCGGGCAGTATTCCCATACTGACAAGTGCTTTTCCTGCTCCCCTGACAATGGAGGATTCATCGTCGAGGTAGAAGATGCTCTTTCCTCTCAGGTCGAACTCCGCCAGGGTGGAATCCGATAATATATATGCAAGGACCGGGATATCACCGGTATCCATGTACTCCTTCGCAGAGAGATCGGGAAGGCGGTTTGCAATAACACCGATTCTGTCGTACATCACAAGCTCGTCCGCCACCTTCTTTATTGTCTTTACAACCTGTGTACCCTTCTTCGATGAGTCCGTGACAAGAATAAGGTGGGTCACCTTCTCCATGACACGCCGGTTGATCTGCTCGATTCCGGCCTCGCCGTCTATTACGATATAATCATAGTTCTCTGCAAGAAGAGCGATGACATCCTTGAGGTAACCGTTGACCTTGCAGTAGCAGCCGGCAGCCTCCGGTCTTCCGATTGCGATGAATGAAAAGCCGTCCTTCTCGACAAGTGCATCAAAGATGCGGTACCTCGCATCTCCCAGGAGCTCGACTGCGCTCTCTGCCTTTCCCTCTTCTGCAGCGGCGATCACCTCCTTTCTGATATCGTCCAGGGTAAGTTTCACGTCCACCCCGAGTGCCGTCGAGAGTCCCACGGCAGGGTCTGCATCTATGGCAAGAATCCGCTTATCAGGATATGCGCCGACGAGAAGCTTGACCATCACTGCCGCAAGAGAAGTCTTGCCGACGCCTCCCTTACCGGCAACGGCAAGGATTTTCGCGCCGATTCTTTCTCTGTTCATTGTTAAATGTCCTACCGGCGGAAACCCCGGGGCTTGCCCCGTGGGAGGAGCCGGATAATTACTGATGCA
>CAVACS010000145.1:0-5462 GCA_963587105.1 Anaerovoracaceae bacterium
ATTCTGTACTTCCTCATCCATTTCCTTTTCATCGTAATATTGAATTCTTCACTGAAAAGCCTCTGAAATTCACATACGATATACCCCATTACAGGTTTCAGTAGTCGGGTTGATGCTTAAACCTACATGAAATCTTACTCACCATGTAAAAGATGAGAACTGAAACAATTCAAAGGAAGTAAACAACTATCCTGCCGTCTCACGTTCCACTGTGCCAGATACCTCAATACACAGTATGCCGTCAAGAAGAGCAGGTGGAGGGGAGAGCTTATCTCTTCTCCTCAGTCGTCATATCTTCCGCTTTTTCAGCCTTTTCAAGGAATTCACTGAGAGGCATATCCAGATCGTATGCAGCTTCTTCGGCTGTTATTCTTCCTTTTTTGTAATACAGTAATGTTGTCTCAAATCTGCCTTCAACCTTTCCTTCAACCTTTCCTTCAGCTCTTCCTTCAGCTATTCCTTCTGCTCTTCCTTCTGCTCTTCCTTCTGCTCTTCCTTTACTTTCTATTGCTTCACCAAGATTGCACATATTCTGTACCTCCTCATCCATTTCCTTCGTCATCGTAATGTTGTATTTTTCACTGAGAACTCTCTTCTTTTTCTCGGAACATACAGTGCTGGAGAAAAGAGTGTTCAGAAGGTTGAGAATGTCACATTCTGAGTCAATCTCCGCCTCGCCCAAGTTCAGAACTATAACTTCTTCCAGATCGTATGCTTTTTCTTTTACATATGATATCCCGACAACAGGTTCTTCTACAATATGGTATCTGAACATGCTGTTCTTTCTCGACTCCGAAGTGGAAGGACATATCCAGATCGAATAAACCTTCTCAATCTTCTCGTAGTGATTTCCCGAAAAGACTGTCCCATGCTGTTCGGAAATCATCCTGGAGCAATAGTACATACCCCGTGTGACAAGTTCGTAGCCCGGTCTGTCATCAACCTGAACCTCGATGTTGATGATCAGCGTTACGGGATTTCCGCTACCCGGAACAACGGCGTTGAACCGTAAATCGTAATAGACTACACCCTCGCTGATCGAATTCGATTCCGAGTTCAGCTGCGTCAGCTCGTTGTCTCCGTTTATCCTGTCTTTACGATCAAGCTGATCGGGATGAACTGCATGTTCTGAAATGTGAAGATCGTCTCCAAGACAGTGTTCAGAGATGTATTCAACACTGTAGGGATAGAATTCCTTCACACAGGTCTTCAGAATCCAGGCGTCAACCGCCTTGAAGGCAAGAATTCTCTTTGCCCCGGCGTCATACTGGGCCCTGTTGGCGGCAGCATCAATGATTTCTGCGAGATTTGTCTGTCTTTCCACGTTTCAGCACCTCCTGTTTCAGTCAAAACTCTGCGAACTTTTCCGTTACAATAGAAGTGTACAACATAATCAGAATCCTGTCATGATCCGGGGAGCTGTAATCGTCAAATATTTTCTTGAATTACAAGAAATAGCAGAAAAGCCGGGTCTTGTCCCGAAAAGAGATTATTATTGGGGACAAAACCGACTTGCAGTTGCCGGCATTGAGTCTCCTGAGATAAGAAAAGAGCCGAAGAAGAACATCTCGATGAAAGTCTGAAGAGTGGAGAAGGGAGAGAGACGGGGTCTGACACAGATATTCTTCTTTCCAAAAGAGAGAGAAGGACGATGACAGGATCCTTGCCTGAAAGGATCGTTTGACAACGGAGTGAGGAGGAATGAGGTGTTGTCTTTGAGCAATGTGGCGTCATCTTGGATGAATCGTGATACGGGAAGTTTTTGTGAGATTTTTTCCCGGCACGGCTGAAGAGGACTTCAAGGGCCTCTCTCCTTATCTTCACTTTCTCTTACTGAGTCTGATACTGAAGTAACCTTTCAGGTCAGCCTGTTTTGAGAGAGGAGATTTCAATGCTGAAAATGAGTAGCTCGGAATGGCTACTTCATCTGCCTTTTTGTGCTATCATCGAAGGAGAAGGAAAAAGGACGGAAGATGTATGAGTCTCTTACTGAAGAATGCGGGAATAGTAACAAGAGAAAACGGAACTCTGAAATATATAGATAACGGATATCTAGCCGTGGACGGCACCACTATCGAAGGAGTCTATGAGAGAAGGCCTGACAAGGTGTACACAGAAGAGAAGGACATGAAGGGACACATCCTCATGCCAGGGCTTGTCAATGACCACACACATACTGCCATGGTCCTTATGAGGGGACTCGGAAGCGGGAAGAGTCTTCAGAGCTGGCTCGAGGACATGTGGGCCATAGAGGCGAGGATGGGGGAAAAGGAGATCAGGGTCGGCATGGAACTTGCGCTTCTCGAGATGATAAGAAGCGGCACCACCTCATTCAGAGACATGTATCTCATCCCCACCGCCGTTGTCGACACAATCGGCACATCCGGCATAAAGGCCACGATATCACGCTGCATAACCTGCTTCAACCGGGATGAGGACTACGACACATTCGAGAACGCAATAGGATCGAAGGCGCTCTTCGACGAATACGACGGCGCATTCGACGGCCGCCTCAGAATAGACTTTGCCGTGCACGCTGAGTATACGTCGAACGAGAATATAGTGAGGCGCTACAGCGAGGACGCGAAAAAGCGCGGGGCAAGGATGCACATACACCTTTCCGAGACAGAAAAGGAGCAGAGGGAGTGCATCGAGCGCTATGGAAAGACCCCTGCAGAATGGTTTGACTCCCTCGGCCTTTTCGATAACCCAACATCCGCAGCCCACTCGGTCCATGTGACGGAGAGCGACATCGCTCTCCTCGGGGAAAAGAATGTAACTGTCATCCATAATCCCGAGAGCAACCTCAAACTCGGCTCGGGAGTCGCTCCCGTTCCCGATATGAGAAAAGCCGGTCTCAACGTCTCCCTCGGAACCGACGGGGCCGCAAGCAACAACAACCTCGATATGTTCGAGGAGATGCACACCGCCTCGATCCTCCATAACGGTGTGAGGAAGGATCCCACAGCTATGAAGAGCCGCGATATCATTGAGATGGCGACGATAAACGGTGCCAGAAGTCAGGGACGCTTCGACACGGGAAGCATCGAAAAGGGGATGAAGGCCGACATAATCGCACTCGATCTCTCCTCCCCCCATTCCGTTCCGCTAATCGATCCTTTTGCCCAGATTACGTATTCGATGAACTCCTCGGATGTATCAATGACGATGGTCGAGGGGAGGATCCTCTATGAAAACGGGGAATACTACACCCTCGACAGGGAGCGGATATACAGAGAGGTGGAGGAGTGCACTGCTTCTCTCTACGGAAAGAGGGGGTGAGGACTACTCCTCTCCCTCAGTCTTCTCTACTCGCGATGCCTCTCTTTCTCTGATGTACTCGCTTACGCGTTCGAAGAACTCGGGAAGCGTGAGATCGAGAGAGGTACTGAGATCCTCGATCCTCTTCATGCTCGTCGTCAGCTGCTTCTTCTTGAAAAAGCGTGCGAAGTTGCCGACGTCCATGCACATGCTGCTCCTTATTCTCGACTTCGATAGTCCCTTCTCGAGTCTGATCATCTCATGAACGTCGATAAGGTCGTCCAGCTCATAGACCATGGGCTCGTCCCCCTCTTCTTCCATGACAGACCTGAGTGCATCACATAAATGAAGGTATCCCTTTATCGAGATGCCGTTTCTGAGACACTCCTGCTGGAGCTTTCTGAATGTGACGAATTCATAGGAACGCAGGAAATACTGATTCATCGACAGGTGTTTCTTCATTTCCACCATGATATCCATGATCTCTCTGTTTATTTTTCCTTTATATTCACTCAATGAATACCTCCGCTATAAAGCGATAGAAAATAGAAGCTGACAGGATCAGCTACATCCGATAATGTTCCTCAAGAGGCATGATTCGCGAAACAAGGAGAAATATCTACATCTGATGTCCAATAATCAAGATGGCTTAAGATATCCTCCTTGTGATCAGTTTCGCACATTTTCAGAATAAAGCAAGGCCCCGGCTCTGCTTTTTTATCATTTTTTTCATCGAATTTTACATTTTGACATAATGAATTAGAAGATTTCGGTGATTCGCTTCATTCTGAAGCGAAAGTAAAAAGACGCACACTGCGGTTATATCATAAATAGCAGAAAAAACTGACAAAACCCCGTAATTAGACATATTCTGACTATAGTCCAGCTGAACAATAGGACATTTGAAATCAAGATCATAGTATATATTGTACAAAGCCGGGGATAATCCGGACGGGAAGGACAGTGCGGCGCTACTCACACAGCCGTCTTTTCAACGGGGAGCTCTGATACCCGTCAGGGAGGGAAGACACTTATCCGGGAAAAGAAGAGGAATAAAGGAAGCACAAGCGGGAGGGAGGAACCAAAAATGAGAGAGTGCGGGAGTTGCGCTTCCACTCATTCACCCTTAAGCTTGAAGCATATGGGGAAAAAGAAGACAAAGGAAAAGGAAAAGAAAGAGAAGGAAAGAAGCCTCGTTGAGGCAGTGAGGGAACTGCCGCAGAAAAAGAAGACAGCCCTTGCCGTCATTCTTGCAGTCATAGTGACAGGGCTTATTTTCGCCTTTACCTTCACATTCATCAATGCTGTCACACCCGAGAAGATAACAGAGGAGGATTATCTGAAGCTTCTCTCGAAGCTCGACGGAAGGACGTGGGCGATAAAGAAGGGCGACGGGGAGGCTCTGGCATCCTCCCTCTATTCCTTCGAACCCGACGGCGCAAGGACGAAGAAGAGCGGCGAGACTCTTCTTCTCATCCTCTACGACGACAGGGAGGAATACACACTCCACTTCACATACAGGGATGACAGAATCCGGGGTTTCATAGGCTCGGATCTCTACTCTCTCTACCATTCAACGGGAAAGAAGGAGACGGGGCGTGCGCTCTCGCTTGTAAGCAGAGAGAACAAGATAACGCTCTACGAGGAGTAACGGCAGAGCGGCGGGAAAGCGTAATGCATAGACAATGCTCTCAAAGAGAGAGAAGATTGCCGCAGAGAAAAAGCTCTGTGATAATAAAGAGCAGATAGCACCTCTCCCGGCATTCCGGGAGCATTGCCGCGTCAAAGTCAAGGAGGGAAATATGGTAGAGAATTCAGTAGGACTTAAAATCAAAGGTGCAGTGAAATTAATCTGGAGATAGGCCTGGGAGCCGTCATAGCCGTCGTTGTCATATCGACAATAGTCTATGCCAATACCGGCTACTGGGGACGACGCAGTGGCGATGAAGTCTTTTCGTTCTTTCTCCTTTCGGCTCTCGCGGAAGGTGTCTTTGTCCTGATCATCTATGTGACAAAGCTCTTTCAGGAGGGATTCGGAGAGCTTGTCTACAGGTCGGAGGCGATAGACGAGACTCAGGGACCTCATCATCGAAAAGAAGAAGGAGAGTGTGGATAGAGCCTATATTGAAACGACGGTGAGCACCACGGAGGAAGAAGAGAAGAGATGCGGGGGTAATGCGGAAGACGCTCCCTCTGCCGGA
>CAVACS010000146.1:0-5407 GCA_963587105.1 Anaerovoracaceae bacterium
CATTCTCCCGTAACGTAGTGCTTATGCACTGAGGCTAATCAACAAGGGTATGCTCACTTCCGTTGCATACCCCGGGACTTGTCCCGTGGGTTATTGATTTTCAAACTCCGACGCGATATTAGAACTTTTGAAAAATATTGAAAACAGAAGGAGGGCCGGAGCCCTCCTCATTCTCAGTTGTTGTTTTCCGTTATGTCACCGCCGAAGTACTTTTCGGAAAGTCTTTTCAGAACGCCTTCTTCTCTGAGCTCTTCGAGGGCCTTGTTGACGGCCTCTCTGAGGGAGGCTGAGTCATCGCCCTTTCTCATCGGGATGGCGACAGAAGTTGTGTCGTAGTCGATAGCCGCGATTCTGAAGGGTGAATCGGGATGCTGGTCCATATAGTCGTAGAATGTGACCTCGGCATTGAGTGTGGCGTCGATTCTTCCCGCCTTGAGGAGCTCGAACGTCTGTGTAAGGTCATCGACTCCCGTGACGGTCGCCCCGTATTTCTCCGCAACCTCTGCGTATGTGCTGGAAATTGTATTTGCTGTCTTCTTACCGTTCAGGTCTTCCATCCTGGTGATAGACGTATTGTCAGATCTGGTGATCACCGCCGTTCTGTTGTAGGCGTAGGGTGTAGAGAAGTCGTACTTCTGCTCCCTCTCGGGTGTTATATCCACACCGTTGATCATGATGTCGTAGCGTCCGGCGTCGAGTCCTGCAAGCAGTCCGTCCCACTCGCCCTCGATGAATACCGCCTTCACGCCGAGCTTCGAGGCGACGGCCTCTCCGATCTCAGTGTCGAATCCGACGAGCTTGTCGCTCTCGTCATGATAAGTCCAGGGCGCCCATGTGCCTTCCATGGCAATTGTTATCTCGCCCTTTGACAGAATGCGCTGAAGCTGGTCTCCCTCTGTGGAGGCTGCTTCCTTACTTCCGCCCGCAGCTATTGAATTGGCAAGCAGAATCGCAATGAGTGAAATCGTGATGAATTTCTTCATTTTCTTTCTCCTTATTCTATTTTCTGGAGTTCCATTCTTGAGATGAACTCCTTTGTTCTCTGTTTTCCGGGGGAGGAGAAGAAGCTCTTCGTCTCTCCCTCCTCGACTATCATACCGTTCTCCATGAATACGGTGCGTGTGGCGACGGAGCGGGCAAAGCTCATCTCGTGCGTTACGACGATCATCGTCATTCCTTCCTCGGCAAGGCTCTTCATTACGGAGAGCACCTCTCCTGTGAGCTCGGGGTCGAGTGCCGATGTAGGCTCGTCGAAGTAGATGAGAAGCGGATCCAGTGCAAGGGCGCGTGCTATCGCGACACGCTGCTGCTGACCGCCAGAGAGCTGGGAGGGGTAGTATTGAGCCCTGTCAAGGAGTCCCACGCGATCGAGGTACTTCTCTCCCTTTGCCCTCGCTTCGTCCCTCTTCATCCTCCTGGCCGTGACAAGTCCCTCCATGACATTCTCGAGGGCCGTCCTGTTTGCAAAGAGGTTGTAGCTCTGGAATACAAAACCCGTGTGCATCCTTATACCGCGGATCTCCTTCTTCGTTATTCTCTCCAGATCGTATTCCCTGCCGTCGAAGAGAAAGGTGCCGCTGTCTGCCTTTTCGAGGAAGTTGAGACACCTCAGGAGTGTCGTCTTTCCGCCTCCCGAGGGGCCGAGCACGGCGATGACGTCGCCTTTGTCGACAGAGAGCGAGATGCCCTTCAGCACCTCGTTGTCCCCGAATTTCTTCTTTAAATCACTGACACTCAGAATCATCACCAGCCCCTTGCTCTGAATCTCTTCTCACCCCATGCCTGTACCTTCGTGAGGACTGTGCACATCATGAGGTAGATGAACCCGACCTCGAGATAGAGCACGAGAGGTTCATATGTGCGTGCGACTATGCGCTGTGTCGCCATGAACATCTCCGTCACAGTTATGTTCGCTGCTAGGGATGTATCCTTTATCATGCTGATAAGCGAATTGAAGAGCGTCGGGAATGCAATCCTCGCCGCCTGCGGAAGGATGATCCTCCTCATCGTCTGAAGCCAGCTCATCCCAACGCATTCCCCCGCTTCAAGCTGCCCGGAGGGAACTGCCAGTATTGCGGCACGGATAGTCTCCGCCGAGTATGCCCCTTCGTTTATGGAGAATACGACGACTGCCGCAGGAAAGGGATCTATGAGAATTCCGAGGGATGGCAGGCCGTAGAAGATGACAAATAGCTGCACCAGGAGCGGCGTTCCCCTTATCACCCAGATGTAGAAACGGCATACGGATTTGAGGACGGGAATCTTCGCTATCTGCACGAGGGCGACGAGGGTTGCGATTATGAGGGCGAAGAAGAACGAGAGAAGGGTGAGGGGGATCGTATTCAAGAGCCCCGGCTTCAATATCTTCCAGAAGGAATCGATGATGATGTTCCAGATTCTGCTGTCCACAACTAGCTCCCTCTCATCTACTGAGAAAAGTATACACTGGAGGGAATGATGTCAATAAAAACTCAGATAAAAGGTACAAAGAACGGAGGAATGCACACACACTCTCCGTCTTTCCTGTAATCCTTAGGAGCGACAAGATATCCTGTCCTGATTCCCGGGTGATATTTCTCTCTGAACCTGTCGAGGGAAGTGTGGGTCGTATATGAAGACGATTTGACCTCGAGCGGACACAGCTTGCTGCCTCTTGAGATAAGAAAGTCTATTTCGTAGCTGTGGTTGCTTTCCTGATTATAGAACGTATGATAGAAAAGACCGTCCCCCTTCGCCTCAAGCATCTGGGCTGTGATGTTCTCGTAGACATAGCCGAGGTTTACAGGAAGCTTATCTGACATGAGACCCCTGTAGAGGAGGTTCTCCGTGAATGCCTTGTCCCTGAAGGCGAGGGTTATGAAGAGGCCGGTATCTGCAAGGTAGAGCTTGAACTTCCTCAGATCCTTCGTCATCGAGAAGCCGGGATTCGGGTCATTGGTATGATAAGACACAAGTACGGCTCTTGATGCTGCGAGCTCTGCTATGTTTGTGAGCACCGTTCTCTCCGACGGGCGCAGTGATGGATCGGCATGTGAAACGTTGAACCGGGTGGATGCAGTGCTCAATTCACCGGGGATTGCATCGAAGAGGACGGAGAGGGTCCCCGTCGGGTCGATTTTGTAGAAATCATCCTCATAGAGGTCGATGATCGAGCGCTTTACATCATCAACATCCTCGAGATTGTTGTGCTCAAGATATGTACTTACAGCCTGAGGCATCCCGCCTATAACCATATAGAGTCTGAAGAGTCTCATTGCCTCTCTTACAGCGGCCTGTCCCAGGGGCTTTCCTGAAGAGTAGAAGGTTTTCAGAGCATCATAGGCATTATCCTTTCCGATTGCCGCCAGGAATTCCTCGAGGTCCATAGGACACATCTTTATTCTCTTTTCTTCGCTCGGGATGAGAATGTCTTTGACGTTCTTCCTTATCGAAATAAGAGAACCTGTCTCCAGATAATCATATCTGCCGTCTTTGACAAGCGCCTTTACTGCCTGCCGTGCAGGAGGGAAGAGCTGGACCTCATCGAAGACGATGAGGGACTCCCGTGCAATGAGCTTCGTACCTGTCAGAAACTGGAGGCGGAAGAAGAAGTAGTCGAGGTCGCTGATGTAAGAGAAAAGTTCCTTTATTCCGGGAGGACAGTCCGAAAAGTCTATGAATATACAGCTTCTCTATTCTTTTGCGGCAAACTCTTTTACGATAGTAGTTTTTCCGCATCTCCTCGGGCCTTCAACCATGAGGGCACATCTGCCTTTCGATGAGTTCTTCCATTCAACGAGGCTATCGTATATCTTTCGTCTGAATACTGTCATACGTGTAATATAGCATCGAATAACAGTTTTAGCAAAATTTCTAAGGGCTATTTTCTGCATAATCCCCGTTTTTATAACGATGTTTTTCGGGGTTATCCCCATATTTTTCGAAAAAAGCAACAAATAACGGTAACTTTGTATGACTTTGCAATACGGCCTTGATATTCCACCTTTCCGTACCTTTTTTCCTGTGATACTCCCCGTCGTATCTCCTGCTGCGTAGAGATAAGGACGGCCTCTCCGGAGAGCGTGATAATCTCTGAAGGGAGTCTTTTCAAAAGAATTAAGTTAGAGTAAACTAACTGTAGGGAATCACGAGGCATGTCCTCTTCTTTCCTTCAAGAGGTGAAGAAATGATTTTCAGAACGCTTGGTGAGAGCAGTAATCCTGCCGTGCTTTTCTTCCATGCAATGGGAGTGACGGGAGAGAGCTCCCTTCCCGTTGCCGAGTATCTTAAGAACGATTACTTCGTCATTCTTCCGACGTCGACGGTCTACTGCAAGGGACAGAAGTACGTTTCGAAGGAGGATGAGGTAAGACAGGTTGTCTCGTTTCTCTACAAGGAGGGGGTCGATAAGCTTTCGCTTGTCGTCTCGTCCTCGATAGGCGCAGACCTGGCACTTGCCTTTCTCAGCCGGAGCACGATCGAGACAGAGCACGCATTCTTCGACGGAGGGCAGTTTGCACAGATCGGAAAGGGTACGAGGAGAATTATGGTCCCGTTCCTCTATCTTGCAATAAAGAGTCTCTACTGGTCGAAGGGAGGGACGCTCAAGAAGATCCTCTGGTGCGATGACGAGGCCATAAAGCCCTTCTTCATAAAGGCCGGTGAGAATCTCACGTATTCGAATCTACGCCGTCAGATGATGGATTCCCTCACCGAGAATCCATTCCCGCATTTCAAGAGCGTCAGGGAGCACAACTGCTTCTTCGAGTTCGGCTCTGATGAGGACCACTTCAAGTACCGTGATAATGTCAAGGCTTCCTACCCGGACGGGAACTTCCCCGTATTCAGAGAATACAACTATATGCAGTATCAGATAAGGGATCCGGAGGGCTTTGCCGGGATGCTGCGTTCCATAATCGAGGAGAACAGCATGCCGCAGCTTCCTTTCCTCGAACGGGAGAAGTAAGGAGAAAAAAGACTATGAAAAGCGATTATAAGAACTGGATTCCCAGAATAATGCTCTATGCGTTTCTTCTGCTGCCTTTTCTGGCACTTATCCTTCTTGCTGTCTTTCTGCTCTTTACAGAAGGAACAGTGCGCATAGTGCTTTCCATCGCTGCAGCCATTGCTCTCCTTTTTTCTCTGGCTGCGGCTCTCTGGTGCCTCTATGCATACAGGGCATTCTCGTATGACGGAAAGAGAAGACTCAGCGCTGCCATAATCGAAGGCACGGCCTCTTACATAAAGCTTCCCGGGGGAGGGAAGGTGCTCGATGTGGGATGCGGGAGCGGAGCGCTTGCAATTGCGGTAGCAAAGAGGAATCCGGAGGCATCTGTCATCGGAGTCGACCGCTGGGGTCTTGAGTATTCGTCATACAGCCTTCCTCTCTGCATCAACAACCCACGGGACAAGTCCCGGGGTATGAGCG
>CAVACS010000147.1:0-5359 GCA_963587105.1 Anaerovoracaceae bacterium
ATTATGAAGTTTGTGAAATCTGAATTGGCCGGAATCGATAATATCTTTTATGGAAGGAGCTGTCTCCAAAGCGAATATGCGGTAATATAAACTATCGACCAGATCTTTATTTCCTCCAAACAGTTTACTTGTTGCCTCAAAATCGGTGCATTGATTTTTTACTTTCTGATTTGAGTAGACAATTCTCAAAACAATCCCTCCAAAAAAATTACTTAATACGTAATAGAAAATAATGCAAATAAAGCATGCTGTCAAGGGTATGAGCGAGCAATTTGTTGATAAATAAAGAATTGTCCCGAAATGATGTTGTTTTTCGGGACAGATTGTCTTCTTGTGTGTTGTTCGGACTTTTCTTTTGTGCTTCTCAGAAACTTATCCTGAAGGCGAGGGCGAACGGTGTTGCAGATACATCCATATCGAGGGCGAGTGTGTGAAGCCACGGTACTCCGAAGCCGATAAGAGAGCCCAGTGCAGCGCCGGCAATGACGTCTGTGAGAAAGTGTGAGCCGCTCATTATCCTGAGTGCCGCTGTAGCTGCTGCAATGGTATATACGCCGATCGTGAGGGGAAGACGCCAGGGACTCTCGGGGTTGTATTTTCTGAATGTGTAGGAAGTGAATACAGCAGAGGCGAAGGCCATTGTCGTATGTCCTGAGGGGAATGACTTCTCCCAGTCATCCTTCTTCTCCCCGGGAGGGTTATCATAATAAAGATAAGGCCTCGAGCGTGATATAGTATGCTTCAGAAGTTCCTTCGCTCCCCATGCGAGTGCGAATGTCTCGGCGTACATGACGGCCGTCGTTCCGATTCGTCCCTCTCCCGAGAGTGCCGTGATGGCGGGAGTGACAAAGAGTGCGATGTCAAAGACTGTCGCAGTTTTGTCGAGTGGTGCATTGTACTCTGTCATGAAGGGTCTGTCGAGGGCATTCACACTGCTTTTGTCGAGTGGTGTATATGCGTATGCTGCCGCTGCTATTGAGATAAGAGACAGGAGGATGAGAAGCTTCTTTTTCATACGAGGAATTCTACAATAAAAAACCGGACAGAAGAAGCTGTCCGGTCGATATCGAATGATGTCGTTATCTGATTCTGAGTTCCGTCTCAATGTCGAAGAATCTTGCCTTCTCCATGTTGACAAGCAGCGAAACCTGTTCGCCGACTGTCGGGATGACCGACGGGTCGATCTTGCCGACGATGTTTGCGTTGTCTGTCGTGACATAGACCTGAGTCTCGCTTCCGAGAGGCTCGACGACGCTTACGCTTCCGTTGATGGTCTTACCCGGCTGTGTCACGTGCGAGAACTCGACATCCTCCGGCCTGATACCGAATGTGACTTTCTTTCCAGCGTAGGGAGCGAGGAAAGAAGCCTGTGCGGGAGTTACGTCGAGTGTGAACGACTGACTCTTGAGGTATGTCCTTTCTCCTTCCTTTACGACATCAACGTTGATGAAGTTCATCGGTGGCGATCCGATGAAGCCTGCGACGAACTTGTTGTCGGGCTCGTTGTAGAGTTCCATAGGTCCGCCGATCTGCTGGATGACGCCGAGCTTCATGACGACGATCTTGTCTGCCATTGTCAGAGCTTCGACCTGGTCGTGTGTGACGTAGATCATTGTAGCCTGGAGTCTGTTGTGGAGGTTCGAGATCTCTGCTCTCATCTGGACTCTGAGCTTTGCGTCAAGGTTCGAGAGAGGTTCGTCGAAGAGGAAGACCTTCGGGTTACGCACGATTGCTCTTCCGACAGCGACACGCTGTCTCTGTCCGCCCGAGAGTGCCTTCGGCTTTCTCTCAAGAAGTGCTTCGATGTCGAGGAGCTTTGCAGCCTCCCTGACTCTCTGGTCGATCTCTTCCTTGGGAAGCTTTCTGATCTTGAGTCCGAACGCCATGTTGTCATAGACAGTCATGTGGGGGTAGAGAGCATAGTTCTGGAATACCATTGCGATGTCTCTGTCCTTTGGGGGAACGTCGTTCATGACCTTGCCGTCGATTGTGAGGGTGCCGGACGAGATATCCTCGAGACCTGCAACCATTCTGAGTGTCGTACTCTTACCACAACCTGAAGGACCGACGAGGACGACGAATTCCCTGTCTTCGATTTCGATGTTGACGTTGTCTACTGCCTTGACGCCACCATCGTAAATCTTACAAATGTTTTGTAGACTTACTGCAGCCATTTGTTTCTCCTTTCTGGTGATTATGTATATTTTCCATCCCCCGGCTAAAGAAAACAAAGTTTTTTCTCTGATTCGTGATTATTTTCGATCTTGAAAACTGCGTTTTCTTAAATTAAACTGTCTGAAAAGAGGATTTTAGTCATAATGCCCAGAATGTACAGCTTAGAGGAGAGAAAACACATCGAAAAGGCGCTCCATTCGGCCGCGGCGGAGTGTCTTGCTTCTTACGGGGTAAGACGTACGACAGTCGACGAAATTGTAAAGAGAGCCCACATTGCAAAGGGGAGCTTCTATCTTTTCTACAGCTCGAAGGAGGAGCTCTTTCTCTCCCTTCTCGATTCATTCATTCTGTCACTCGAGGAGAAGTACCTCGAGATGCTCCAGAACCTGGATGAGAACCATATCGTGACATCGCTTACCGAGGTCTTCTGTAAAACAGCCCTCCTTTTCTACAGGGAGGGCATATTCCGTTTCCTCGACAGGGAGAACAGAGAGCTTATAAAGAGAAAGGTGGGGGATGAAAGATTCAGAGCTGTCACAGCCGACGCAGAAAAGACTCTGACATCTCTTTTCTCCTATTTCTCGATCGATGATGAGGGTGACATAAAGTCGTTCATGAAGGCCTATACGGCCGTGCTCTCGCTTTTTCTTACGGAAGATCCGTACGAGGAGAAGGAGAGCACAGTGAAGTTCCTCATTCGTGGTCTTGTTCTTCAGATGGTGGAATGAGAGTCTTCTCGACGATGACGCGCTGGATCCTCTTGTCCTCGACCTTGAGTACGTGGATATGAAGATCACCTGTTGTGATGTCGAACTCTCTGCCGTCCTCTGGGATTGTCGAGAGGTTGGACATGACAAAGCCGCCGACGGTGTCGTAGTCCTCGCTTGTCGGGATATCGAGAGCAGTCTCCTCGTTGACGTCGTCGATAAGAGAGTCGCCGCTTATACTCCACTTTCCGTCTTCAAGCTGCGTGATCTCCTCTTCCTCGACGTCGTCGAATTCGTCGTAGATATTGCCGACGATCTCCTCTATGAGGTCCTCCATCGTGATTATTCCCGCAACAGAGCCGTACTCGTCGACGACAATCGCAAGATGCACCTTCTTCGCCTGCATGTCGGCAAAGAGCTTGTCGGCATGGATAGAGTCGGGAACGAGGTAGGCCTTTCTTATGAGCTGCTCCAGTTTCCTGGGCTCCGGGCTGTTCATATTGAGGAGAAACTCCCTTGCTATCAGGATACCCCTGACGTCGTCATGGTCCTCGCCGTAGACGGGGAAGCGTGAGTAGCCGGAATCCCTTATGAGGGCGAGGATCTCCTCGTCTGATGCATCCTTCTGTATCCAGAGGGCATCCTGGTCCCTTGTCATTATCTCATCGACAGGAGTGTCGTTGAATTCGAATACGTTCTGTATCCATTCCTTCTCGTCCTCCTCGATGGATCCCGATTCTCCCGAAGCATCTACCATGAGGCGGATGTCTTCTTCGGTAACCTCCTCGTCGGCTCCGTCTGTCTTGAGACGGAAGACCTTCAGAACGAGGTTCGTGCAGAACGAGAGAAGCTTGACAACAGGTTTGAAGAAGCTCTGGAGTGCGGTGACGATGCCGACAACGGCCCGTGACCAGCCCTCGGACTTCTGCTGCGCGATTCTCTTCGGGACAAGTTCACCGAAGATGAGGGTGAAGAACGAAATGATTATTGTAATGAATATGACTGAAAGCGTATTCAGAAGAGCTTTCGAGCCCGGGCATCCCAGCTTCTGCAGCCACTCGACGAGGTGCTCCGAGAGCACGTCTGCCGAAAATGCGGCACCGAGGAATCCTGCAAGTGTGATGCTGATCTGGATTGTCGAGAGGAAGCTAGACTGGTTTTCAACCAGTTTCAGCAGCTTTGCGGCTTTCTTGTCGCCGTCATCAGCCTCTTTCTTGAGCTGTATCGCGTTGAGTGATATTACTGCGATTTCCGTTCCGGCAAATACTGCGTTGACGAATATGAGGAGGACCTGGAGTATGAGAGTAGCCTGAACGCTCATCGGTTTCCTCCTTTGTGTTTGGTGTAGTTGGCGAGAGGAGGAACCTCATCCGAATCTGTCTGCTGTGTAGAGTAGTGGCTACTATGGCCGTCGTCCATTAATTTAAAATCTGCCTTTGCACTTTTTTCTGTGCGTTGAAATATAAATATAAAAGAATAATAAGTACAGAATCAGTCTTCGTCAATGACAGCGGTTATCTACCACAGTCTGCTTTGAGGACAAAAGAGAAACGAGGACTTGAAACAGAGATCAACAGCTGGTGTAATAATACAAAGATGTTGGATTACATCAGTATTACAAACCAAAGCCAGCTTTTCCAAGTTCCTCGATTCTTTTCTTCAGCTCGCTGTTCGGTAACCGGACCTCTCCACCATTTCGTTTCAAAAATTCACTTAGGCAGTATTCATACTCGTCCGATGTTATGTAGCTGCCTTCATAGAGCTGATCCAGAACACCTAACGTGCCCATGATGGATACGCCCTCTTTCGTGGCAGCTTTCCGAAGTGCCATATCTCCTGTCAAAAGCACAATATTACGCCACTTTGCTATGGCCAGCGCAATTCTGTCCTGAATAGACAATTTGGGATATATGTTCCCCCATGAGTCTGCCAGTAAGAATTCTTCAATTGTGATATCTACGCCTACAAGTCCCGCTTCAAGCAAATCTTCAAGGAATCCCGAAGGTGATAACAGCTCAGAATCTATCGACTCTGTGTACATAATATAGGTGTATGGAAGTAGAAAAGGCAATTGCAGTCGAGCAATAACCAGGAAATCAATCCATACATTGGTATCACTGCTGACAAACTCCATTGATTAGCCCTTTTCAAATTGGCAATGTGAAAGCACAGTATCATAAGGCATCTTTAACAATTCTGCCCCGCGCTGAATACTTATTTCCCCTTCACTTACCGCTCGAAAAACAAGTTGCTCAAACAGAGTTGGTCGTTCCTGTTCAATACGAATCGGTTCATGAGTTCTCCATCCAAGAGAACTTGCCATTGCATAAAAGCTCTTTGCAGCTTCACTCGAAATAATTCTGGCCATTTTTGCTCTTTTAACTAACAAAAACATAGAAATACCATACTCACGACAGACCAAAGTCATATCATTGGTAACTCTATTTCTGCGAACTCCAAGTTCACGGATTGCATCA
>CAVACS010000148.1:0-5326 GCA_963587105.1 Anaerovoracaceae bacterium
TACTGGAGCTCGTCTCCGGGAGAGTAGGTCGTCGCCAGCTTTTTTTATTTGCTTTCTGAGTATTACTACATAGCGGCGGATGGCTTCTCGTTACCCGCCGTTTTATTCATGATTTCTTAACGGACCCTTTTCAGGAGGGGATGTTTTCTTCTCTTTGAGAAGCATCAGGCTCGATGACGCTACAAACTCTTTTCGCTGCCAATCTTCTATTTTGTGTGTGACACATATTACTGTGGCATTCAAATCCAGCAGAATTGAAAAAATCATTTCGCTGTTATTTTTATCAAAGGATGCTGTCGGCGCTATGTTACGAGAGGATCTTCTTTACAGCGTAGAGCTCGAGTCTTCCAGGACAGAACCGGGTAAGAGAGAGAAGGAAGTTCCTGTTGATCGAATATGCGAAACGGGGCTTACGGCTCTTTACGATTTTCATGACCTTGTCTGCCAGTTTATCCGGGGTGATGCTTCTGCTTTCGACTGAGTCGACAATCTTCCTGAAGCGTGCCGCATTTGTGTGATAGAGCTTCGTTTTTGAACAGAATGCATCGAGATCGGACGTCGATTTGTCTATCATCCCGGTCTTTACTGCGCCCGGTCTGATTACCGAAACGTAGATGCCGATAAGCTGCAGTTCCATTCTGAGGGAGAAGGCATATCTGTCGAGAGCGGCCTTTGTGACGGCGTAGAGTCCCGTGTACGGAAGGGGTTTGAGAGTGGAGAGCTCGCTTGTCGTCATCACTATCCGGCTCTCTTTTTTCAAGAGTGGCATCAGCGTCCTGTTCACAAGGAACGGGCCGAGAACGTTTATGCGGTAAATACTCTCGAAATTCTCCCTTTCGATTTCGACGAGGGAGTCGAGTATGTAGATGCCGGCAAAATGAACGACGGCATAGAGAGTGTCCGTATATTGAGAAATGACACTGCAGGCCTCATTGAGGCTCTTCTCGTCTGTTACATCGGCTTTTATCCCTATGATGGCAGCACCATTCTCGTCGGGAGACGTGATATCGAGGGCGAAGACGGTGAAGCCGTCCTCAGCAGCCTTCTGGACGAATGCTCTTCCCATGCCACCGCGTGCACCTGTCACAACTATGTATTTCATGGTTCCATTATTGCACAGCCGGTGTAGAATGAAAGGGAAAAGGTGAATCCATATGACAGATATTGAACTTCTTCTGGAGGCGAACAAAGAAGCTGAAAAGGCAAGGAAAGCGGGTAACACCCCGTTCGGTGCCGTCCTGGCAGACAGAGAGGGAAACATACTTCTGAGGCAGGGCAATGAGGAGATAACAACTCATGATGCGACAGCTCATGCAGAGAGAGTTCTTGCATCCCGTGCAAGCAGACTCTACAGCAGGGAATTCCTCTGGACCTGTACCCTTTATACGACATTCGAGCCATGCTGTATGTGTACCGGTGCCATATACTGGTCGAATATAGGGAGGATTGTCTATGGCGTGACGGAGGAGGATCTTCTCTCCCTTACCGGAAGCGACGAGAAGAACCCGACATTCAATCTCAGCTCCCGCGCAATAATAAAGGCGGGACAGAAGAATATAGAAGTCGTCGGTCCGTTTCCGCAGCTGAGGAAAGTCATTGTCGCCGTGCAGTCAGGCTTCTGGAACAAAGGTCAGTGAAGATTGCGCTTTCCGCTGACTGAGTCGAGAACGATGCGGTAGACGTCGCAACGTGAGAGTCCCTTGCATTCCTCGATCGGATGCTCTTCCTTCGAGTATTGAGAAAGCATTACCTTGAAGCCGTGGACCTTGTCTGCTGTCTCATTCAGCTTCTCGGCCCTCCCGAATCCCATCACGCTCTCATAGCGCTGTGTAATGCCGCCCTCAGTCTCCTCGACCTTGTAGTAGAGGTCTGCCTCGACTGCAACTCTGTTGTCAGAGGCAAGAAGCTCTGTTTTGTGCCCCAGGGTCGCACTGTGAAAATAGATGATGATCCTGTCGCCGTTTCTCTCGAGGCCGAAGTTCATCGGTACAATATAAGGCTGGGGTGTATCGTTCATTGCAATACGGATAATCTTGCATCTTGAGAGGATGTCGTAGATATCGTCTATGGATTTTACTTCTCTGTCGGTTCGTCTCATGGTAATCATGCGAATAGTATAGAGAAAAGTGTCTTTCTCTGCACGTCTTTCTGCTGTCAGAACAGAAATCCGTTTCCGGTCAGGGCCTTGGCGGCCTCCGGATTATTGATGAGAATCATGACCTTCGGGTTTTCACTCTTACATGCCGCTGTGCCGTTCTTTACATCGATGAAGGAGCCCAGTATGTTGAGTTCTCCGAAAAGGAATAGAGAGCTGTCGAAGACCGCATACTTTAAGTAGCAGTCTGCAGAGCGTGACACAGTTATTCCTCTTCTTCTTATAAAGGAGAGAGCATCTTCTGCCTCTCCCTCCATTGTCCTGACGGAGACACTGACACCCCGTTCTGATGCACTTTTGAGGTCGCTTATTATCTTTTCAAAGCCGTAGTTTCTTTCAAGGTGAGGAGAACTGATGACTATCGATTTCTCTGCATTCCTTATAAGAGCAGAGAGTGCGGGATAGATATCATATTCAGAGAAGAAGGATCTGCCGGAGAGCTCCCGTGTCCCCTCATCGTCACTCTTCTCAGCTTTGATGATATAACCAAGTGCCCTGTAGGCTTTGAGCCTTTTGTTGTACATTGCAACGAAGGCAGGGATGAAGATATCGACATAGTCATATATGATGATTTCGTCTTTTCCCTCGTACTCCCTCGATATTCTCCCCACATACTGACTGACGATTCCCTTCCATCCGACAGGGGCTGCGACAATGAGAGTATCGAGATAGGGAATGTCTGTACCTTCGCCGAGAAACTTACCTGTAGAGATGATAACTGCTTTGTTTTCAGGGTTATTTATGCGTTCAAGAGCATCTTTTTTCTCACGGGCAACCATCGAGCCGTTGATGGCGATGGAAGGAATGTCCATCTTTTCGAGTCTCTTCTGTATTTTCGATATATGGTCTATGAGGAAAGTCAGTACAACTATACGTCTTCCGCTCCGGTACAGCTGCGATATGTCACGGGCTATGAGATCGTTTCTTTTGTCGTCTGATGCGACATCTTTCTGGCATTCGTCGTTTCTGAAGCGGGCAGAGAAGGCTGCAATGCTTGTTGCATTAGTGAATCTCGGGACGAAGGTCTGCCTCATACCTCTCTTATATGCGAGCTTTCCGGCATCGTATCTGTAAATGACAGAGCCGCACTGGGCATATACTATCTTTTCAAGTCTGTCCTTCCTCTCGACAGTTGCCGAGAGTCCGTAGATGTACTTCGGCCGCACAGCATGCATCACCTTGACGAATGTGTCAGCTGCAAGATGGTGGCACTCATCAATTATGACCATCCCGTACTCTCTTATGAAGCTCGGCATACGGATGGAAACGGTCTGGATCATCGCGATGTCGACAAAGGAGGAAAGTGAGTCTGTCGAACTTCCGTATATCCCGATACCTGTTCGGTTGATATGCTTTCCCTCTCTTTCAATCGGAGTATTCCTGACTGTGAGGAATGACCGGAGCTTCTCCTCCCACTGAAGGAGAAGGTTTCTGCTCTGCACGAGAATCAGCGTCCTTTCTTTTCGCTCTGCTATGAGAGCGGCGGCGACAACTGTCTTTCCGAACGAGGTTGCCGCCTGGAGGATTCCAGTCTCATTGGAGATCAGTGCATTGAATGCATCATGCTGCTCTGCTCTGAGTTCTCCGTTGAAGACGGCATCAAGGCCGGTGTTCTGAGCCCTGTTATCTGTAATTCTGAAGGGTATTCCGGAAAGGGTAAGGTATTTTTCGAGTACACTTCTGAGTCCTCTCGGGAGCTGCAGCACCTCCCCGGATTCTATGAATGTTTCGATGAAGAGGCTGACGCCCTCGGGAATGTATCCCTTGTTCCTGGTCTTTGTTATGAAGTATTCCGGGTTCGTGAAACAGGCAAGTCTCTTGATCCCGTTCTGAAGTCTGGCATTGAGTGCGCCCTTCGGAATACTCAATCCAGCTGAGAGGAAGACAGGAAGAACATCTGTCAAAAGGTCCTTTTCCGACACTTGAGGAAGTCTGTTTCTCCAGAGGACGTCTGACTCTTCGTCGGAAAAAGGCGAAAGAACAAAGGATGAGTATGTGGAAGACTTCGGAGAAACAAGATAGAGCTCTACGTCTCTCCTTGTGTATTGTGGCAGCGAGGAAAGGAATTGTATCTGATTGGGATATTTGACGAAATCATTGTCGACGAAAACTGTTCCCGGACGATCATCTCTCATGGCTGCTGAACGCACAATGGGCATGAGAATGAGGTTCCCCAGTCCGTCCCGGGCAATCGTGTCCTGTGTCGGAAATATTCTGTCATATGACTTGAGGCTGACACTCTTATTTCTTTCGCAGGCTTTGTCGATGAAACTGAATGCAAGCTCTCGTGCTTTCACAGCCGGTACTTCCTCAGAGAAAAAGAGCCAGAGATGAGCGCCGTTTCCGCTGAATGAACGCTCGATTGCCATCTCGAAGCCGTCCCTTCTTGCGACATCTGCAATTTCGAGGGCGTCGTGCTGCCATGTCTTCTCGTCGAGGTCTATTGCAAGGAAACGGCACATGTTCCCCTCAAGCATCGGATATATTCCGACAGCTCCGATTCCGCGCTCGTTCGTATTCTGAATATTATTCTTGTAATAGATTGCAGGTTTTAATGGTGTGAGGTTTCTCAGAGGACAGTCGAGACAGCTTTTGTCCTTTCTGTATTCTCTGGGAATGAGGAGAATGCATCCGTCCAGGAATCTGTTGCCGCATACCGGAGAGTAGGCTATGCGGTCTTCTTCCTTCTTCAGATACCTCGTTGCGTAGGCATCGCGCCTTCCATGGAAAAGATCGAACATAAAGGCGATTCTTTCTTCCACAGTCGCTCCGGGATGTATAGACGGCTCATTGAGCTTTATCTTGAGTTTGGGGGATGTCAGCTTTTCAAGCCTGTCCGATATCGAGGCTTTTCTCCTCTCCTTCTCATCCAGTGCATTCGTCAGATCAAGTATCTGTGCCTTGAGAGACAGAATCTCGCTGTCTATCCCGGAAAGCATTCCGGAAAGAGATTCCTCATTCTCGTCATCGAGTGAACTCTCAATATGGAGATCATCCTTGAATATGAATGCATCGGCCTTTTCTTTCATATTCTGAATGATAACACACACCGCTGTAAGTTAAGAACCCAAAAAAAGCCGTCAGCCGGAATGGCAGCTTTCTCTTATTACTCAAGAGAGAGGAGAAGCGCCATCTTGAAGCGTCCGTCAGCCCTGACGCTGTGCTTTCCGC
>CAVACS010000149.1:0-5288 GCA_963587105.1 Anaerovoracaceae bacterium
CGAAACATCTCTGTCAAAATTTCTTCTGTAAAATGCTGTTACCACATAATTAGAAGTGCTATAACGGCCCGACTTTCTCTCCTCCACCAATGCCATCATAGTCTCCTCTGATGCATTCTTCACATTAAAATAGATATGATACTTACCTTCTTCATCTACAAAAAATCCGATAGGTTTGTCGAAATTGTTAGCAAGTGTAATCCATTCCTCAGCCGATGCAAGATGCCCGTCTTTTTTTCTATGACGAATTATCGTACCTCTCCTTGCAACAAACTCTTTACCGTCAAGACCAATACCCCTATAAACATCCATCGATCTAGATAAAACAATTCTGTTGAATTGAGAATTTCCTTTGTTTTCAAAGATATCTTTTATCTCAGCATCGAATGCTTCAGGCTTGTACGGATTAAGCCCATCCTGTTTGAGTATACTGTCACTTTCTGTGGAGAACTCTCCGTTGTTGCGGTCTGCTGACTTGACCTGATCCGCTGACAGTACTGCATACTCGAGACTCTCTCTCTTTTCTTCGCTTGTCCCCATCGGCGCGATAATGCCGTCGTAACCTTTAGCAGAAAGATCATTGAGATAATACTCTGCATAGTTTTTCACAAGCTGATAGTTACCTGCCGTGACAGCCTTCTCGATGCTCTTCTTCGTGTACTCGAGTCTGTATGCTCTTTCATCATCTCCTTCGAAGAGATTATCTACATAGCTTTCTGCAATAGCGTTTCTGTCTGCATCTGTAAGATTTCTGAAGTCTAAGGGTTTTACTATCTTTGCAAAGAGAGGATAGACTTCTCCCTTTCTTCCTGCCGCCTTATTTCTGTATGCGGATGAACCTTCCGTAAACTCTCTCGAGAAGTTCTCTGCCACGGTCTCATTGTCCGTAAGATACGTAAATCTGTTCTCTCCCCCGTTGATTCTCCTTCCGTCGTTGTCGAATACCTCGATGCCAGTAGACGGCGGACCATGATAGAGCTTTTTCGGCTCTCCATTCTCGTCTAATACCTTGCTGGCATTCTGAGTGTCATTCTCCCAGTCCCCGAACCAGGATTTGAAAGCGGGAGTTCTGACCTGTATCCACTGCCTCTCTGTAAGATTGGATGTCTTGCCGTTGGGAGCTTTCATGTACTTGTCAGTGCCGTAATACTCTGCCTTGACAGCTCTGTACTGTTCTTCCGCAGGGAGAGAGGAGATATCTTCCTGCATGAGGACGGCAGCGTCTCCGGCTTCAAGTTCGGACGAGGCCGGGCTCTTGACAGATTTGGAATCTTCGATACTGGCTTCTGTTACACTATTGACAGGAATATATTTTGCCAATAAATTCTTTATAGAGGGTGCAGTCCCTGGCCCACTGCTGTTATCAGCAACACCTTGACCACCCTTATTTTTTATGATGTTGTGAAAGTAATAAAGGTTGTTATCCCTGCTTTTTCTTACCACGATTCCTGTATAGCCAATTTCCCCTGACGGCCTTTTGAACTTGCTGATTAGAATCGCCCTTTCTTCTCCACCTTTAATTGTAGTCGTGGCATAAACACTGTTCTCTATCAATTTGTCCAGATATGGATAAAGCGATGCGGTATACCTGGTCGCCCCATGAGGGAATGCAAGAGAATCATCAATAGTATTGTTTGACACAATAACTTTGCCTATCGGCGAATTGAATCTCCCTTTCGGTGTAACTTCTTTCGCCCATGATTTCCGTTGAGATCTTGTTTGTTTGGATTTATCTTTTATCTTCTTGAAAGACTCATCAACGCTGTCAACCTCCATTACTTCAACGGGTAATAGTTTCTCTATCTCTGCTTGGATTTTGTCCGTTGGTGGCTCTGTTACTTCCTGCATGAGGACGGCAGCGTCTCCGGCTTCAAGTTCGGACGAGGTCGGGCTCTTGACAGAAGAGCCTGTTGGCGCCATGCTAGTGTTGGCTCCGGTCTGCGAAACTGTTGAAGTTGCAACAGTGGCAGCGGAGTTATTTTTCTTTACACGCACATTGTAAAGATTGAGTAAATTCTTATCTTGGTTTTTCAGTCTTTCTGTGGTTAATTCTACAGAAAAAGTGGTATCTCCGATTTTTACTGGAGACTCAAAATAAACATATTCTTCAACTTTCTTTTTAGCGTGTTGTGTCGAAGCCGAATTATGAGAAGAGTCCACTTCTCCATTTCTATCTAATCTCTTCGCATTGGAGACTATTCTCTCAATTTCAACCAGCGCTGAATCATGCCTTATTTTAGCTGTCCCTTTCAGCTTTACATTTGAGTCAACAACGTGAGCCTTGTTTTTGCTTGAAATCTGTATTTGTAACGGAGTGGTCGCAGTATCGAAAGCCTGTCCTATAAGCCCTTTGATGTAGTTTTTTACATCATCCTCTGTAATATCTCTAGACTTTACAAGAGAAAACGCTTCTGTTAAATCAACGATATTCTCTTCATTATCACTAAAGAGGATATTATCCCCAGTCTTCTCACTTATCCCCTGAAACTCCCTGAACGCATCTTGGCTCTCAACTCTCTTTGTTTCATTTGTGAGGTCGTCAAATCCCATAAGCGCGTCGTAGGCTTTCGCGATAGCATCGTCCAGGAATTGCATGTTGCCACTGTCGGAGAAAGTGCTTGTTGTCCCTGTGGACTTGTCGTATCCGTAGAGCTTGTCATAATACTCGACTATCTCGTCGTTGAGACGGACGGAGAATATGCCGTTGCAGAGTGAGGTGTAAACTTGCCTGAAGATCTCTATAACTCTGCAAAAGACCTCTGAAAGTGTCGCTTTGAATCTATTAAGCATGTATGCCTCATAGAGTCTGACCTCGAACTCGAAGTCTGCGGTAGTCCACTTTGTGTCACTCTTGAGAAGTGAGCTGAGGATTGTCTCGTCGAGGATGTAGTTTCCATTGCTGTCTCTGACGAACTTCCCGTCTTCATCCTTCTTTCCGAGGACGTACTTGAGTATGTCCATGTTCTTCGTGAGGAAGGATCTGAACTGTTTCGTGTCCTTGACCTTCAGATACACGGATCTGAACTCCTTCATGTTGTCACCAATGAGCATGATGGCGTGATGAAGTTCGTGAAAGAATGTCGTCGGGTCTGCATTCTTCCCGGCATAGATTGTCGCCTTCACCTGTCTGGTGACTGCATCCTTCTTCGTCTTCGTGTATCCCTTGACATTCGGATCGTTCTCATACTCGCTGTCCTCGATTGCCGTGAGGTACTTCTCAATGAACTCCTTTCCGCTGAATCCTCTTGCCTTCGCTGCTGCCTCTACGAGAGCTGCCATGAGACTGTTCTCACTGTTGTCCTCTGAGAACTTATTGCCTAACCATCTTTTTACGTATGCTGTATCGGCATCGTTTTCTTTCTCTGAAATGCTTCCCGGCTCTTTGGAACAAGCTTGCCCGGCACATCTCTTTGTCTCACTCCTCAGGCCCTCAGGACCCATAAAGGAGTCGTAAACTTCTGCTTCAGCCTCGTCGTATCCGGTATCTCTGACGTTATCATAATCGTCAGGAAGTTTATCGTGGAGAAGAATACTGTCGCTCTCCGATGAGGTCTGCTGCCCATGTTCTTCGATGAGTTTTGTTTCAGAAGTGTCACAGTTCGTCTCCCACGAAAGCTTGACAGGAATGTTTTTCTCGGCGACACTATATTCGGGTTGGGGCAGGTCTCCCAGCCTGTCGAAGCCCCTGACGTGTGAGAGTTTGATGATATTTGAATTCTCCTCCTCTGATGACGGGGCTGTTTTTATTGCCGCAAATTCTATAGTGCAGGGCCCGTCTCCGGATTCTCTGTCGGAGCTTATTTTTCCTTGCAATAAAGACAGTAATTGCTTATCCTCCAAATCAGAGGAAGCGGGAGAAAAGCCTGGATTCGTATTCAGTAGCGTTCCATCAAGGCTTCCCTTTTTTGTGAGCTTCTGGTCATAGTATACTGTTCCATCATTAACTTCGATTACAGATGCCCTTACAAGATATTCCTCACCATCGATGGAAACTAAATTCAGGTAGTAATCAAATACAGACGTATCAACTTTTTTATCCTCATTATTTTCGCTGGCAAAAAGTCTCGCATTCTTAATGATATCTGGAATCATGAATACAGATTTGATTTGTGCTGATGCTATGTTTGAAGAGTATGTATTGTGGTTCAGAACCTCTTTTATCCCTTTTCTTGTAAGAGTTATGAGCTTTCCTCTGCTTTCGTTTTCATACGTACCTCTTACGCTGTTCAAGGCATCCTTAAATGCCTTATTCTTAGCCTCCTTCAGATTTTCAGAGATAGTGTAATCCCTGTCAGAAACTATAGGTTCTGAGTGCAGAACCTCATTTAGGATTGCCTTCCTTTTCTCAAGTTCAATGAGAAGTTCCGCATCGGTGACTTTCTGATAGAGGACTGCCGTATCTTCGGCTTCAGGTTTGAACGAGGTCGGGCTCTTGACAGATTCAGAACCTTCGTCGATATTATGATTAGCCGAGGCGAAAATGCCTGGGCTGGCAAATCCTCCGACGTGGTTTAGCTTGACAGTATCTGTTGACCTTGCCACCCCATTTTTGTCGGGGGTGTTTTTTATTTCCTTAAGTTCAACTGAATATAACTTGTTCTCGTTGCCGTCCGTATATGTTTTGGCAGTGAAATATGCCGTATAAGAATCGCTGTCTCCTTCGTAGGTAAAGTTAGTCTCAAACCTCTCTATGGATTTAATGTTTCTACTTTCATTTTTATCCTTAGAAGTTTCGACCAGTACGGCATTCTTGAACAAGGTATCAACATTGGCTACTGCTTCGTTATGTTGGTTTATTGTAAAACCATTGTTGATGGATTTGGCCGTAGCAGTCTTGCTGAGCATCTTGTTGATACTACTCTTTGTCAGTCGATAGTCTCTCCCTGTATTCTTGTTGAAAATTACTCTGTAACGCGATTTGCCGTCGGTATGGTCAAGATTATTAATGAGGTACGTCTCTACCCTCTTCCACCCGAGAAGGCCCCTCTCGTCCAGCGTGATATCCTCCTTCAGGCGGACGATGTTCTCATCCTTTCTGCTTAACCTCTGGATTTCTTTAAATGCCCCTTGACTCTCGACGACCTTTGTTTCGCTTTTAGACTCGTCAAGAACCATAAGAGCGTCGTATGCCCCTGCTATGTTCTCATTGAGGGGAACTCTATCTTTGAGAGTGACGTAAACCTCGTTCGTGAACCGGGTAAACATCTCAAAAAGGCGTCTTATAGCCTCGAAAAGAGTCTGCTGTATACTCTTCGGGAAACGCCTGTATACTCTATAGAGCACGGCAA
>CAVACS010000150.1:0-5284 GCA_963587105.1 Anaerovoracaceae bacterium
TCGTCCGCATCACCCTGTACCCATCAGAACTGTTTAAACACGGACCGTAGAGCGAGAAGCTGGGACAACACCCATCGGTACCTGTACATTCTCCCGTAACGTAGTCTTGAGCACTGAGGCTAATCAACAAGGGTAGAGCTTTCGCTCATACCCCGGCCCTTCTCCCGTGGGTTGTTGATCAGATGAATTCCTCATAGAAGGAAAGAACGTCATTCATAACCTCGTCACGCATTGTGTCATTCAGAATCTCATGCCTTCCGTCCTTGTAGAGTTTGAGACGCACATCCCTGATTCCGGCGTCCTTATAGAGCGACGAGGCCTTCACGACACCCTTCGAGTAGTTCCCTACCGGATCCATGTCTCCCGAGAGGAAGAGGATGGGCAGGTCCTTTCTTATTGACGCGATGAGAGAAGGGTCGTTTGCAGTCTCCAGCCCCTCGATGAGGTCTGCATAGAAGCGCGAGGAGCAGATAAAGCCGCAGTCCTCGTCATTCTCATACTTCTTCACCTCGTTTCTGTCGGAGGAGAGCCAGCAGCATACGCCTTCATTCTTGTAATCGAACTTTCTCAGGTACGAGCCGAATGCAAGATTGTTGAGAAACTCGTCCTTATGCTTCGAGCCGTACTTCTTACACCTCTTTAGGGCGATCATACGTCCGAACCTGCTCACAAGGCCCTTGCTCGCTCCCGTCCCCATAATGACTGCGGCAGTGTAGTCGCCGCTGTGAAGGGCGATGTTTGTTCGTGTGAGGAACGAGCCCATCGAATGGCCGAAGATGAAATGGGGAACGTCCGGATATTCCTCACAGATGAGCTTATCGAGCTCATATGAGTCGGAGCAGATAAGCCTCCATCCCCCCTCCTCGGCAAACCAGCCCGTCTCGTCCTTTCCGCTCTTCGTCTTTCCGTGTCCGCGGTGATCCTGGCAGAATACCGTATAACCGTGCCCGTTCAGGAATTCAGCAAATGCGGCATACCTCAGACTGTGTTCGGCCATCCCGTGGTTTATATGCACAGTAGCCTTTGTATTATCAGCTTTCCAAACTCTGTAGAAGAGTTTCTTTCCGTCACCCAGTGTAAGCCATCTTTCTTCCATTGTCGTATCAACTCCTGGAATGAGTATAACACTAAGAAGAGAAAAAGCTCTATCATCATGGTATGGAAAGAAACTGTCTTGTCTTCTCCGATGTCCACGGCGACAGGGAGGCTATGAGAAGAATACGGGAGGCTCAGGCATATTTCTCGTCAGAGAGAATAATATCTGCAGGAGATCTCTGCCCCGACCAATATGATCCCCTCTTCTTCTCGATAGAGGGAGCGAGGGGGAACTGCGACCGCTATTACGAATACGGCACACTGCCCTTCCCTCCCCTTGTGTATACAACGGAGATTTATGGAAAGAAGGTGACTGTGACGCACGGCCACATTTTAGTCGACATTCCCTCCGACACCGATGTCCTCATCACGGGACACACCCATATACCTGTTCTCAAAAGGAATGGAGAGCTTTATCTGCTCAACCCCGGATCTGCTTCCCTTCCGCGGTCCTCGGAGGGAGCGACGGCAGCACTCTTCACGCCGTCCTTCCTGGCTCTCTTCGCACTCGACGATTTCAGGAAGATAAGAAGCCTCAGCTTCTCCTCGTCGTAAAATGCCTGAAGCTTTCTGATAGGAACGGTTGATGCGTCGTATGACGAGACGCTGTTGAATGTAAAGCAGCGCGGAATATCGTGCCATCCGGGATTAAGTCTCTCAAGGAGTCTGTAACCTGTCTCAAGAAGCTCTTCGGCTTTATATCCGTAGGCGGTGAACCTCTTCAGGGCAATGCGTGCAAGAAGGGGCATCCTGAATACGATATCGGGAAGGCGTGAGAAATATTCAACGAATGCGGTGAAAGGAGAGCATCCGAGAGAGATGAGTGCAAGGGTATATACTGTCTCATAGAGAGCAAAGATTGCGGCACACTCTGCTTTTACGCTTTTCTTCGGGAAGAAGAGCGTCCCCGGGAGGGTGAAATCAAGGCCCTGGGAAAGAAGGATTGCTTCGGCAAAGGCTCCCCTTACATCATAGAGTACGGGCCTGTGGTCATAGCCCTGGACGGCCTCGGGAAGGGAGACTAGCCCCTTCGGGAGTACCGAACCCGTGCTGAGACGGGAGATGAATGCCGTTATATTCTCGACAGAGCCGTCTTTGAGGTAGAGACTTCTCTCCTCCGGAGGAAGAGACAGTATATATGAGAGGAGCCCCCCGAGCGTCGGTATCTCGAGTCCGCTCGAGACTGCCGCATCATATATCTTCTGGATGTTCGCCAGATCGAATATCCCGATATTGGGTCCGAGATAGAGAAGGTCGGTCCACCTGGGAAGAGCGTTACCGTCTTTTGTTCGTCTGAGGCACGAGAGCGAGCAGCCCATGCAGCCGTCGGGGTAGTTACCGTACCTCTCCGCAAGAGACCTGCCGTCGATGTTGGCAACCCTCGGATCAAAGCGGTCGGAGTAGTTGTAAAGCGGCGTCCATCCCAGTCGCGATGACGATGGTATTATGGAGTATTCACCATATGTACGCAGCCCTTCCATGAAGGTATTACGGATTCTCTTCTGAGGAGCTTCACTCTTACGTTCCGTCCTGCCGTCGGAGAATGATGTGAGAACCAGAGACTTGAGATTATGTGAAAAGAATGCGTGCCCCAGTCCCAGTCCCGGTACGTTGCGGCCACGGCACTGGAGTGCACCGTACCAGACACCCTTGTCGGCGGCGATGCCACTCGTGAGCGCAATCTCGCCCGGAGTTATGACGACGCTTTCAAACGAGAGCGAGCTCTCGGCCCTCATGTTCTCCGACGGGAGAATCTCCCTCCTGGATGGAGAAAGGGTTATGTATCTGAGCTTGTCTGCCCTGCCTGTTATGACGAGAGCCTTTATGCCGAGACGGAAAAGCGAGTAGCCGTGAGAGGATGTAAGTGCTGCAATCTCCCTCTTACCCGATATTTCAGAGTGATAGACAATCGGGAAAAGAGACGCATCTCCGTCTCCGCTCTTCTCTTCGGCAACGGATCCTATGACGAGACTTTCGTCGCCGTACTCACTCTGGAGAGAGAGTGCGCATTCAAGCGGGGAGGACTCTCCCTTCCACTCTCTTTCTGTAAAAGTACCGTTCTTCAAATCAACAGCAAGTACGACCATAGCCCAGTATTATATAGTCTTTCACCCTGTTGGACTACTCTACCCCGTCAGGTGTTCTTTATGATGACCTGTTCGATGACATCGGCTGCGTGCTCACACAGGTCACAGCAGTCCTCAAGGCCCTCGTAGATCTCCCTTGCGGCGAAGAGCCTTCTTGCGTCGACGTCGGAAGCGAAGAGATCATAGATGACCTCGGTGTAGATGTTGTCTGCTTCTATCTCGATGTCGTTCACACGCACAAGGAGGTTATGAAGCCTCTCGGGCTTCTTGAAGTTCCTGAGCTCCTCGGCTGCGTCGTCGAGGGCATGGACACAACGGTTGACGATTACGACGAACTCGTCGATTCTCGGGAGCTTGACCTCGACATGGTACATGTAGACGTCCATCATCACCTCGTCGAGTGCGTCTGTAATATCATCAATGATCTGGACGAGATGGAGGATATCCTCCTGGTCGATGGGTGTGATGAACTCCGTGGAGAGCCTGTTGAGAATCTCGTGGTGGACCTCGTCGGCGTCATTCTCGATTCTGTGCATGTCAGCTCTGTAGAGGCTGACCTTCGTGCTGTCGAATGTCGAGAGGATATTCTCCAGAAGTTCTGAGGCCTTTACGCAGTACTCCGTCTGCCTTTTAATCATTTCAAAATAGTCATTTCCTTTCTTAGCCATCGAGAGGCCTCCTTATGCAAATATCAAGAGAAAGAGTTTAGCCAGTACAAAGCCCAGGATGCCGCATCCGGGGAACGTGCATACCCACGTCAGCACGAGCTCCTTGACGATGCTCCAGTTGACGTTGCTCACCCTTCTTGCGGCTCCGACTCCCATGATCGCCGTTGTCTTCGTATGTGTGGTGCTTACAGGAATACCGGTAAGAGACGAGAAGAGAAGACAAAGCGTTGCCGCCGCGTCAGCTGCAAAGCCCTGGTAGGGCTTGAGCTTCACCATGTCCATACCAACGGACTTGATGATCCTGTATCCTCCGATCGAGGTTCCGAGTCCCATTACAACAGAGCATAGAATCATGAGCCACAGCGGGACCGTGAATGTCGATATCGAGGTGTTGCCGGATGCGAACGCCGACCCGAGGAGGAAGATCGCCATGAACTTCTGGCCGTCCTGAGCACCGTGCATGAATGCCATTGCAGCTCCCCCCGCCACCTGGGCAGTGCCGAAGAATCTGTCGGTCTTGAACCTGTTCCTGTTTCTGCAGATGAAAACCGTGAGACGCGAGGTCAGAAAGCCGAGAACAAAGCCCAGGAGCGTCGAAAGAACAATGCCGTATATGACCTTCACCCACTCCTCGCCGTTTATGCCGCTGAAGCTGTTCTGGATGGCCACAGCCGCGCCGGAGAGTCCTGCGATGAGGGCATGGCTTTCGCTTGTCGGAATACCGAAGTACCACGCCGCAGTCGCCCATATTACGATTGCAGCCATCGCCGCACAGAGTGCAATGAGTGATATTCTGGCATCTCCTCCGAAATCGACCATGTTCGATATTGTCATTGCAACCGATGCGTTGATACTCGTCATTACGAGAACGCCGAAGAAGTTGAAGACTGCCGCCATGATTATGGCTTTTCTGACTCCGATGGCCCTTGTAGAAACACAGGTTGCGATTGCGTTCGGTGCATCCGTCCAGCCGTTGACCAATATAACACCGAGCGTCAGTATCGAGGATACGAGGAGCATCGGACTGTTAATCATCTGGTTTATGAATTCTAATAATCCCATATTCAGTGTTCCGGAAATCTTTTATCACTTATGGGACAGAAAATGCAATATTACTTAACAGAATAGCATCATAAATTTTGTTTATTTTTAACATCGGCCGTTTATACTGAAGATTTCCGCCACAACCGGTGAGTGGTTATATCATGAGAAATCATAGCTGTGACGATAGCAGAGCCTGCCAGAACAAACCCAGAAAACTGTCTGTTTGTACTTTTTTTCGTTGTTTTGTTCATTTATTAAAAAAAAACCTGACAAAATTCCGAAAAATTCTGCTTAGAAAGTATAGAGGAAAAAATCTATGAAGAAAAACAAGAATTTAGGAGGGTTCCACTGATGACTGAAAAAGAAATCAAACGACGGAAAAAGAAAACC
>CAVACS010000151.1:0-5278 GCA_963587105.1 Anaerovoracaceae bacterium
CTACATCCCCGGAGAGCACTACCTTGTAGCCGTCCTCTTTTGTGACAGCTGCCGTCAGATTTGTCCCTTCCGCCTTTCCGATCTTTCCTCCCGTGATATCAGAAAAGTCACATAAGATGCTCTCTATAGTCACAGCAGCATCATCCCCGTCAAGCCTGCCTTCAACACATGCATTTGTTATAAGAGTGCTTCTCGAGGCGTAGATTGCCGTCATGCTTTCACACGAGAGAAGATAGGAGCTCTCGGTTGTGAACGAAAGAGAGATTCCCTCTGCATTTGTCAGTGCTCCGAATCCCGATGCATCAGCTCTGACGAATGAGCCGCTGAGAAGATTGTCGCTGTATGAAAAGGTGCCGTCAGAGAGTGTGAGCTCCAACCCCTCCTGAGATAGAGAGGCCTCAGAGAGAGTGAGCTTTCCCGTGTAGTCGTTTCTGAGGAATGCCGAGACGGAGGCTGTCTCCTCCTCGAAGAGAACGGATTTGAAATATCCGGTTATCCCGTCGTCCTCTACTCTGATTGTATCCAGCGCGGCATTGAGCTTTATATTTCCGTCACGGACGAAGCTGATGGATGCCCCCTCGGCCTTTTCTGTCATTCCCGAGAAGGATGAGGTGATGAGAGGTGCACTGAAGGATCCGGAGAAGACCTCATCGGAGGATGTGTATTCCAGTTCTATGTTCTCTATTGTCGATGAGAGATAATCGTAGTCTACAGAGAGAGAGCCGCCGCTTAGAGATACATTCCGTCGGATGATAAAGTCATAGAAGGAGAAACCTTCTTTTTTATCCCTCGTCTTATAATCGGCATAGGCGGAAAGTATCATATCAAGGTCGATGCTGCCGCCGTTGATGACTGCCGTGACGGAGCTGCTCTCGTTCTTCCAGAATGAATAGAGTGCGGAGAGTGAGAGATCAACACTTCCCTCCTCTATATAACAGAGCATATCCTCGTCATAGCTCAGAGAAAAGCCTTTGAAGATGATCCTTCCTTCCTTTTCAGCTATTTCTTCGAATGAGAAGTCCCAGGGAGAATCATCATCCGTTTTCATATCTATTATCCTGTTGACGAGAAAAGCAGAGTCAGTGCGTATGATCAGAAGAAGAGAGAGGAGAGATGAAATAAGAAGGAGAAGAAAAACAAGTACAACTTTTATTACTATTCTCATAACTCTGCAATCCTCCCTCCTCTCATTATACAACAGAGACAAGTCTCTGTCATCGGACAAAGAAAGACCGCCCGTTATCCAGAAACGACGTAACTGATTTCTGTAGCAATAAATAGTTCATCAAAGAAAGCACAGAGCCTTTGTTTAATTATATTTTTTCGTTGTTGTTTCTGTGTTTGATACACCATTCCTGATCTCTAACCGAGAGGGATAATCTCAAAAAGAAGGACGTATTTCGGCTTTTCAAGCTACCCTTCTCTTCTCGATTTAAGGAATTCAATAGGCTCTCAGTCAGTCGGCATATAGCCCCTGCTTAACCGATTATCTATCCAGGCTGAAAGAAAAGATCATTGGTTCATCTACGGTAATTGAAGTGCATCCCTTTCCTCTTTATACTTCTTTTCAGTCCGGGGAGCACTTATGATTGAAGAAAAAGGCGTATTCATTGTCTTTGAGGGCCTTGACGGCGCAGGTACGACGACACAGATGAAAATACTTGGGGAGAAGTTCTCGTCTCTCGGAAAGGATGTATTCATCACTCATGAGCCGACGGATAATCCCATCGGCAGGCTTGTCCGTGCATGCCTTCAGAAGAAGTTCACAACAACGCCCTCAGCCCTTGCCCTCCTCTATGCCTCCGACAGGGATGACCACCTAGACAACCCCGAGTACGGTATTAACCGGTATCTTTCCGGGGGCAGAGTCGTAATCAGCGACAGATACTTCTATTCGACGCTGGCGTATCAGGGGGTTGAATGCGAGTACGAGTTTCTCAAGAAGATAAACGCTCCCTTCCGCCATGCAGATGTCATCATCTTCGTCGACACCCCCGTCGATGAATGCATGGCACGTATCGATAAGAGAGGCGAAGAGAAGGAACTCTTCGAGAAGAAGGAATATCTCAGAGCGGTAAGGGAAAACTACCTCAGGGAATTTGAAGAGCTTCCCGATGGTGTAAAGCTCATAAGAATAGACGGTACCCTCTCCATTGAAGATACCGCCTCTTCTATTGAAAGCGAACTGAAAAGTCTCAATCTCTTATGAACATCGCGTCCCCGTACGAGAAGAAATGATATCTCTCCTCGACGGCATGGCGGTAGCAAGACATTATGTTATCTCTTCCTGCAAGAGCACTCACGAGCATGACGAGCGTCGATTCGGGGGTGTGGAAGTTTGTCAGGAGGGAGTCTATGAACCTGAAGGTGTACCCGGGATAGATGAAGATATCTGTCTTTCCCCTGAGGGTGACAAGTCTTCCGTTTTCGTCGGCTGCGCTCTCGAGCGTTCTTGTCGACGTCGTTCCGACAGCCACTATCTCCTTTCCCTCCGCCTTCGCCCTGTTGAGCTTCTCCGCTGCCTCGGGTGGAATCTCGAAGCTCTCTGTGTGCATGTGGTGCATCTCGATGCTGTCGGTGCGCACCGGGAGAAATGTCCCTGCTCCAACATGGAGAGTGACCTCCACTATCTCGATACCTCTTCTCTTTATATCGTCAAGAATTTCGGGAGTGAAATGAAGTCCCGCCGTCGGGGAGGCGACACTCCCCTCGTTCTTTGCATATATCGTCTGATAGCGGCTCTCGTCCTTGAAATTGTCCTCCCTCTTTATATAGGGCGGAAGCGGAACGTGACCGCATGAGAGGAAGAAGTCCTCGTCTATCGGAGAGGAGAATACGACATCCCTTGTGCCGTCCTCCCTCTCTCTCTTGATCTGAGCGTGACAGTATTCTTTTCCGTCGAGGGTGGAGAAAACGTACTCCTTACCTTCTCTCTGCCTCTTTGCCTTGCTCACTATCGCATTCCAGCTGGAGTCCTCGTTCTCGCCGAGGAAGAGAAACTCGACGACGCCTCCGGTCTCTATGCTTGTTCCGTACACCCTCGCCTTTCTCACCTTTGAGTTGTTGACGACAAGAATGGAATTCTCCCTCAAAAGCGAAGGAAAATCCTTTATCATGTGGTCTTCGTATTTTCCGGTTTTCTTATCGAGTAATAAAAGTCTGTCGTCGCCCCTCTTCTCGGCGGGTTCCTGAGCTATAAGCTCCTCGGGAAGGTCAAAGTAAAAATCCCTGGTCAGCATATCTGTCCTTCATATCCAATATTTCATAGGCCTTAGCAGTGAGACAGCGTCCCCTTGTTGTACGCTTGAGATAGCCCTGTCTCATTAAAAAAGGCTCGTAGTATACTTCTATCGTGTCGCTGCTGTCGTTTATGGAGGCCGCAAGTGCCTCGAGTCCGACAGGACCACCGGAGTATATTTCGGCGATGACCCGCAGTATCTCGCGGTCGGTCTTGTCGAGACCGTTTTTATCGATACCGAGCTTCTCGAGTCCTATTGCAGTCATCGACTTATCGATTATTCCGTTCCCCATGACGTCAGCTATATCCCTCACACGCCTGAGGATTCTGTTCGCAATACGTGGTGTTCCTCTCGAGCATACCGCTATGTCCATGACGGCGTCGTCAGTAATTCTGCTTTCCAGTATCTGTGCCGAGCGCTTGATGATGAGTGCAAGCTCGTCGGGAGGATAGAGGTCGATCTTGATAGGAATGCCGAATCTGTTCTCCAGCGGTTTCGATACAGCTCCTGTTCGTGTAGTTGCACCGATGAGAGTGAAAGGTTCGAGGTCGACTTTGATCGTCCGTGCAGACGGTCCCTGCCCGATAACCCAGTCTATCTTGTAGTCCTCCATGGCGACGTAGAGCGTTTCCTCCATGGATTTCTTGAGACCGTGGATTTCATCGATGAAGAGAACAGAGCCTGCAGTGAGGTTTGTAAGTATTCCCACGAGGTCCCTGGGCTTGTCGAGGGCGGTCGCACTCGTAAGCTTTATGTCGGCCCCCATCTCGTTGGCGATGATAGACGCAAGCGTTGTCTTTCCCAGTCCCGGAGGACCCTGGAGGAATATGTGATCGAGAGCCTCGCCTCTTTTCTTTGCCGCATCGATATAGATCTTGAGGTTTTCCTTGAGCTCCTTCTGTCCCTGGAAGTCACAGAGGTACTTGGGTCTCAGGATATTCTCCTGAACTTCCTCACGTTCGATCATTTCGGGTTTTACCGTTCTCTCCTCGAGAGCCGCATCATCCAGGTCGAATTTGTTTTCCTTAATCAATTTAACCTCCTGAGAACAGAGTTGAATATCTTGTTTTCAATTTCCCTGTCGGAAAGTGACGAATAGAGGGAACCGGACTCTTCGAGAATCTCGTCGATTGCCTTGATTACGCTCTTTCTGTCGTATCCGATTTCTGTAAACGAGACGATGAAATCCCTGAAGCGTTCGGCAGTTCGACCCTCGCTCTTATCTTTCTTTCCCTCCCCTTCGCTTTCATCGAAGACAAGGACGTTCCTCAGCTGCAGGATGAGCTTCTGCGCTGTCTTGGCGCCGAGGCCCGGCACTTTACTGAGTTTCTTGACGTCGTTGAGGTCGAGCGCGAGAGCAAGGTCGTCGACTGTTATTCCGCTGAGTATCTTCAGCGCACCTCTTGCCGCAATACCCGGCACGGTCTGAAGCTCATTAAACGTAAATCTCTCCTTCTCGTCCCAGAAGCCGAAGAGCGTCATGCTGTCCTCCCTGTGCTGGAGGACGGTAAGGACCCTCACATTCATCTTCTCTTCGGCAGAGAGTGCCCTGAACTTATTGGCACTTGTCAGCGTTGTGTCTATGTAATATTCGACTCCGGAGTCCGTAAGAACAATTACTGACGAATCTGTTATCTCGACTATCTTTCCTCTAATGGCGTTGATCATATGAAAAGGATAGTCTAAAAGAAAAGAAAAAGACACTTCTTAAAAGAAAAATCCACCGTATTTTTCAACGGTGGACTATCTGGGACACTTAACCGTTGTCAGCGCTAAGAAGATTGACTGAGTCCGACAGACTGGATCGGTATATAGTATTTTTAATCTGTTGCCATATTTCTTTCATCATTTTAGTTTCACTTTCAGATTCGTATATACATTCGGCCAGCATACCTGTCACTTCTGCTGCTGCAAAACTATCTCCATAATCTTTTATAACATAGTTATTTCTCCACCACAGTTTTTTAACTTCATGCTTAATCCAAATACGAACATGTCCGTTAATGTATTTCAATATAATATCTTCTTCCGATCTATCT
>CAVACS010000152.1:0-5277 GCA_963587105.1 Anaerovoracaceae bacterium
CGTCACCATGGAAACGACTATCGAGAGCCCGGCGGACAGGCCGAAGAGAAGAATCATGACGGAGTTGATGACTGCGCTTATGGCAAATACGATGAGTGCCTTCGCGTTCCTTCTGCTCTCTCCCCCGAGAATGGAGGCAAACATTGCATAGACCGTGATGACGGCGGCCCGCTTTACTACATCGGGAAGAAAATCCCCCACTCCTGCTCCGACAAGACTTCCGCTCCACCATCCCGTCCAGGATGTGACAGCCAGTCCTACAAGGTAGGATGGTGTGACAGGCCTTCCCTTGAAGGATGCAACCGAAAACACTTCGTCAGTCGTAAGAAAGCCCGCAGCAAGACGCGTCGGAACACCGAAGTCTTTTGTGAGCCGCTGAGAGAGAGAGGATGCCATGAATATGTAGCGGGAGTTGATGAAGAAGACGGAGATCACAATTGCGGCGACGGATGCTCCGCTCTTAATGAGGGAGAGAATCAGAAACTGACTCGAGCCCGCATAGACGACAGCCGACACCAACCAGGACTCGAAAAGCGAGAAGGAGAGCGTCGTGCTCATAAGGCCGAATGCAACGGCAGTCGTGAAATATCCGATGAAAATCGGAAGTCCGTCAATAACTCCGTCCCCGAGCGTCAGTTCCTTTTCCATATTTCCTCCGCTGCAGCCTTTGCGCCTTCAGTCCCGTCCACAGCCGCACTTACGATGCCTCCGGCGTAACCGGACCCTTCCCCGACAGCATATAGCCCCTCCGCGGCCATATATCTCTCGTTCCGTACGATCCTGACGGGTGCGCTTGTCCTCGTCTCGGCTGCGAGCATGATGGCCTCATTTGTTATGAAGCGTCCTCTCGTGAATCTGTTGAAGTCTTCCAGACCGCTGTGTAAAGATGATGAAACGATACCGGGAAGAATGGAATAAAGGTCTAGAGAAACACAACCCGGTCCGTATGTGGAAACGGGAAGAGTCGAAGATTCACGCTTCGCCATAAAGTCTCCGAGGCGCTGGGCGGGAGCTCTGAAGCCCTCGATATATGCCTCTCTTTCAATACTCTCAACCCACTCCAGCATCTTCCAGATACCACCTCCCGGGATATCGCTCTCTCTGATCTGGACAACAATAGCGGCATTGGCCTTCTTACCCGAGCGCGAGGAGGAACTCATGCCGTTCACAACCTGGTGGCCGTTCTCTGTCGCTGCAGGAACCACAGTTCCTCCCGGGCACATGCAGAAGGAGTAGACTCCCCTGCCTCCGGTCTGCGTAACGAATGAATATGCTGCAGGCGGAAGGTAGAGCCCCCTGCCCTTCTCCGAATGATATTGCATAGAGTCGATGAGACTCTGCGGGTGTTCGATTCTCACGCCGACAGCAGTATCCTTTGCCTCCACTCTTATGCCATCCCTCTCGAGGAAGCGGTAGACATCCTTTGCAGAGTGTCCCGTTGCAAGAATGACGGGGGCCGGGAAGAACTCTCCGCTCTCCGTCTCCACACCCGTAAGAGTGCCGTCATTCATCGCAAGTGAGGTGACCTTCGTTTCGAAGTGCACTTCTCCCCCGTGCTCAATGATTGTCCTTCTTATATTCTCTATAACTCTGGGAAGCCTGTCCGTCCCTATATGGGGATGTGTTTCATATAAAATGCTCTCGTCTGCTCCGTGCTGGACAAAGAGGGATAGAACCTTGAGCGTGTCTCCTCTCTTAAGAGAGCGGGTGAAGAGCTTTCCGTCAGAGTATGCTCCGGCACCGCCTTCACCGAACGAGTAGTTGCTCTCTTCGTCGAGCTCTCCCTTCGTCGAAAGACGCGCACAGTCGACCTTCCGGCTGTGGACATCCTTACCCCGCTCGAGGACAACAGGCCTTATGCCCTTCTCGAGAAGCGTAAGAGAAGCAAAGAGTCCGGCAGGTCCCGAACCGACGACAGTCACCGACGGGGATGATGAATCAAGAAACGGAAACTCCGTCTTCTTCCACACGGTCTTCACATCTTCATCGATGAAAAGCCTTACAAGGAGATTGATCTTTATGTCACTGCGTCTTGCGTCGATGCTCTTACGTATGTACCTGATTCCCTTCACACTGTCACGTCTCATGCCGAGATCTGACGAGGCCCTTCTCAATACGGTCTCTTCGTCATTCGCTTCAGCGGGGGTCAGTACAAGGCTTACATCTTTCGTCATAGTGTCAACAATAATACGTATTCCCCCTGCCCTGTTCAATTCGGAAAGCTGTTTTTTCTTTCACCTTTCGGCTACTATTGAGGGGTGAATATTCTATCAATCGAAAATCTTGAAAAGACTGTGAAGGACGAGCCGCTCTTCGAGCTTGTAAATCTGGGCCTCAGCGAGGGTGAGAAGGTCGGGATCGTCGGGAGGAACGGAGAGGGAAAATCGACTTTCCTATCTGTCATTGCATCGAGAATCCCCTCAGACGAGGGAAAGGTCTCACTGCGTAACGGCACGAGAGTCGTGCTCCTGGAGCAGAGGGTGACCTTCCGTGAAGGTGCAACCATCTCCTCATACCTCTATGAAGCCGACGACAGCAACATCGCCGTTCTCACGAGATACAGGACGGCATCCCCCGCCGAAGCGGGAGCACTCGGCGAGATTATTGAAAGAGACAACCTCTGGGATATAGAGCGCTCATACATGGCCTACCTTACAGATATGGGCGAGAACTTCACAGGAGAGGAGAAGATGGCCTCACTCTCGGGAGGAGAGCAGAAGAAGGCGGCTCTTGCCCGGGCCTTTGCACTGAGAGGCGACCTCGTACTCCTTGACGAGCCTACAAACCATCTCGATATAGAAACAGTCGAGTACCTCGAAGACTGGATAAGATCCACACCCGCAGCCGTCATCATCGTAACGCACGACCGCCATATACTCTCCTCGGTCTGTACGACAATATGGGAGCTCGACAGGAAGCACTTCTACCGTCATCCGGGCTCGTTCACATCCTACCTCGAGAGGAAGGAGGAGAGACTCCTGATGGCCGAGAAGGAGCAGGAACGGCTGAAGACGATTCTGAGGCGGGAGCTTGTCTGGCTGATGAGAGGTCCCCAGGCCCGCACCGGAAAGGACAAGGGCAGAAAGGAGAGAATCGAGGAGATGGAAACCTCCGTAAAAAAGGTCAGAGATGAGAGAATGACACGCTTCTCCTCCCTCGAACGCAGGCTCGGAAAGAAGATTCTCGATATCACCTCAGCCGGGGCACGATACGGAGAAAGAAGACTCTTCTCAGATTTTACATACTCCTTCACGAAAGGAACGAAGATCGGCCTCATCGGACCCAACGGATCGGGCAAGTCGACACTCCTTGACATATTAAGCGGAAGAAGAGAGCCCGATGAAGGCACTATCGAGATTGGCGTCAACACCGTCTTCGGCTACTATGACCAGCAGGGAAGAAATCTTGATGAGGAGAAAACAGCGCTCGAATATGCCGAGTCCTTCGGTAACAGAGTAGTCACAAGTTCGGGAGAAGACGTCACGGCATCACGCTTTCTCGAACTCTTCGGCTTCCCCGTATCGAGTCAGCGCACACCCATTTCGCTCCTCTCGGGAGGAGAGAGACGCCGCCTCTATCTCATAACACGCCTTATAAACAACCCCAACTTCCTCCTTTTAGACGAGCCGACGAACGATCTCGATATCCCGACGATGGAGAACCTCGAAGACTACATCTCCTCATTCCCCGGCTGTGCGATAATCTCTTCACACGACAGAACGTTCCTCGACTGCTCGGTCGATTTCCTCTTTGTCATAGAAGACAAAAAGATCACCCTCTTTCCGGGTAACTACACCCAGTACAGGGAAAAGAAGGACGAAGAGAAGAAAAAGAAGGAGAGCGAGAAAAAGGAAGAATCGAAAAGAGTCAGGGAAAAGAAGGGACTGAGCTACAGGGAAAGTAAGGAGCTTGAGGAAATAGAAAAGGAAATAAGCGCCCTCGAAGAGGAAATTGCAGCTCTTGAGGAGTCATTTTCAACAGCAGAGACCACTTCTCTAGGAACACTCCAGGAAAGAACCAGGAAATACAACGACAAAAAAACAGCGCTCGACGAAAAGACCGAACGCTGGCTTGAGCTGGAGGAGAAAAAGGGTTAGACCTCACTCGACGAGACGTCCTCGGCGTCCATCAGCTGTGCATTCGTCTTTCCCGGGATTACACGGCGTATGAACGGAATCACGCCGCTGTACGTCTTGCTGAACTCCTCCTCGCTCTCCTTGAGAGCCGCCTGCCATGCAGCTCCGAAGCCGGGGCTGTTGATCGTGAGTCTGTCCACAGCCTTCTGATAGACCTGGAGTCTCTCGATCTCCTTCCTTCCGGGTTTCTGGCTCATAGTCTGGAGAGAGACACGAAGATTCTCGTTGAAACGCTTGAGTTCCTCGTTCTCGTTCTTGAGCTTCGTTATTCCGTCGCTCTCGATTTCCATACGCGAAGTAAGCATCTCCTTGAGCCTCTTCACGTCACTCTCGCCTTTCTTCTTTGCAAGATGCAGCTTCATTATGTAGACGAACCATATGATAAGAGCGACGATACAGCCGCTTCCGAGTCCGATGAAAAAATCTTTCCAGCTTGTCACACAAAACCTCCGATGACACTTTCTTTGAAGAAAGATAATCAATTTTAGCGCAGGCGGAAAGAAAACTCCACACTCTTCCATTTCAAAGCGAATTTGGTTATCATTTCCCTGTTGTGCCAGAGTGGTGGAAAGGTAGACACTGGAGACTTAAAATCTCCTGGACGTGAGTCCGTACGGGTTCGAGCCCCGTCTCTGGTATCGAGAGACAGGTTTTGACACAATTCAGAATCTGTCTTTTTTTTTGATTCTCAGACCTTCTTTCCATATTCAAGTAGTGTATCACTTGGGAGGTCTATCATATCTGTCCACGATACACAGGTTCTACTTGAATCAAGAGTGAAATTCTTGAAAAGGTATGGATCAGTTTTAAGAGGACTGAAAGCAGGAATATCCTTTACGTCTTCTTTCACGTCATAGAGAACCTCCTCTCCACTCTCAAACAAGATATGTAAAACCAGATTATCCAATGCTTCAATTCTTTTAATTCTAGGAATCATAATGTATTACTTCTCATTTCCATCTGATTTTATGATTGAGTTAACGAAAGAAGAAACTCGAATGTGTTCAAAGTCAAAAATTTTGACCATGAACGAGCAGACAGGAAGAGGGAAGAATATTAAAGTATAGACCGAAAGCATTTACAGAACAGGGCATATATATGTTGATGACTGTTCTCAAAGGAGATCTTGCAGTCCAGCAGA
>CAVACS010000153.1:0-5275 GCA_963587105.1 Anaerovoracaceae bacterium
GATTACTTCTTCCTCGATTCCTCATACCTTTATATCTTGTTTCAATATGGAATTGTTTTTACAGTCGTAGTGATTGGAACATTTGTTTTATCTTCATTCAAGAGAAAAAAAGATCTCTTCTTTCTCATTACTTTATTTGTTATTGCCATCAATGCAACAACGGCTCATCATCTGACTCATGTACAGTATAATCCATTCTTTATGGCACTTTTCGCATCATTTCCTCCTTTTGAAGAAGGACTACAAAGGAAACAGGTTTGAATTATGTTTAGAAAACTTTTTTTGATATCGTTGCTGTTTTTAGGTTTAGTAAGCGCTGCATATGCCGAAGCAGGTATAGCCGACGTAATGAATGGCTATGCTGAGAGGTATAAAGACAGAGTCCTCAGTGGAGAGACCATTGATTTATACTCCGTTTATGATGAAGACGTTTCATCTATCGCTTTTGATGGCACAAAGGGAAAAGAGAAGGCATTGGCCGATATTGAACTGGAGAGAACTCTTGTCTCCGGTGTTTCTACTTTCATCCCTTATCCCGAAAGCTGGAGCGGCCTCAGCCACGATGAGAAGAAGCTCGAGATAATCAACACGCTTCTCTCGATTTCGACCATCAAGGGAATAACATATATCTCCGACAGTGCCGGCGACAAGCCCAGGACTCTCTTCTCCGATGCCTACACCCTGACTGCAGCAAAGAAGGGGAAGAAGGCAACAGATGCCTCCTTCGTCTATGCTCCCGATTCTTACTCTTATGATATCGCGGCATACCTCAAGGATAATATCTTCGGAGGCAATACCTACACAGTCAATTACGATATCTCGTCCGACGAGATATTCATGAAGATAACAAATGTCTCGAAGCTTAAGTTCTTCTTCTTCACCGCTGTGGAGGAGGGGGAGCTTGATCTCTGCGTCGATGTACTGATGACAGAGGAGGGGATTGCCATCTTCGGACTCGCAACTGTCAGAGACGCTGACGAGTATGTGAAGACTCCCGTCACTGACGTTCATCTTCCGTCGGCCTTCACACGGCGTATAACATCCCTTAAGGACTGGTTTGTAGAGGAGATCAACAAATGAAGAAATATACAGCCCTTGCAGTATGCCTTTTCCTTGCCCTCTCGCTTTCGGCATATCCCGCACTCAGTGATATCCTTCCCGCTGTTGATGACGAGACGTACTCCTCCATACTCGGCGGCGAGATAGTGAAGGAGAGTACCACGGAAGGGGACCTCTCCCTGATTGCGCCGAGATCGGAATATGTAAGCGGGAAGATCGCGGAGGTGGAGGCCATGGAGAAGGGCTTCGGAGTAGCCGTGGGCTCCCTTGTGCCATACCCCGCAGGGTGGAAGACGATGAGTGAGAGCGAGCGCACGCTTTATCTTTACAATACGCTTCTCAGGATTTCGACGATGACCGGGCTGACATACATATCACACAGGGCGGGCGACAAGGAGAAGACGCTGTTTGACGAGTGCTCGATGCTCTCCTCCGATAACAAGAAGGATAAGATCGACGACCCTGTGGTCACGGCAGTCCCATCATATGCCGAATACTACTCATACCAGGATGACACATCCTTCGGCGGCAACGTCTACCGTATGACATATTACGCCAAGGGGGGTGAGATCTTCATGGATATAAGAAACAACAATGATCTGAAGTTCATGGGGATAAGCCTTGTAAAGAAGGACAAGGTCAACATGGTACTCGATATCCAGGAGACAGTGGAGGGTATCTACGTATATGCCCTGGCCTCGGTAAAGGACAAGAACAGCAAGGTCAATGTGATCTTCTACACAGTCGACCTCGAGCTCTCCTTCTATAACCGTGTCGTGGCCCTCTCAAAGTGGTTTAAAAAGACCCTCAACGGAGACTGATGATGAAAAAAGCCGCTCTTACTCTGATCTTTCTCTCTCTTCTTCTTTCCGCCCTCAATGCCGGAGGACAGAAATACTGGGCAGTATCATCATCAGAGTGGCAGAGAGTGAATGCCGTCTGCCATAGTGCAGGCGTTGTAGGTCCGAGCTCGAACGGCCCTGTGACGACAGATCAGCTTCTTCTTGCGCTTTCGCGCGCCGAGCGTGTTCTCGGCTCAGATAACCCCCTTGTTGCATCATTGAAGGAAGAACTGGGAGAAGAAGAGAGCATCTACTCCGACAGGCTCGGCTCCGTCAATCTGACGGGAGCTCTCTCCCCGGAGCTCTACGTGCAGAGCGGCATGCCATTCGGATCCGACTACAGGGAGAATATAACATGGGACCTCGACGGTGACTGGTTCATAAAGAATACAAGGGAGCGCAGACCCCTTGTATCTGTCACACTCGAGAACAATATTCTCGACACGATCTACTCACGCTTCAATATCGGTGTCATAAGCGCTCTCAGTAAATACGGCGACAGCGAACCGTATTGGAACAACCATTTCCAGACTCAGCTCGCGGGCGGCCACATTGCACAGAACTTCCCCTCCGATGCCGGCATATCGATCGGAAAGGAAGGCGTGAGCCTCATAGCCGCACGCGGCCGTGTATCCCTCGGCGAGGGTTATACGGGAAACACCGCAATCGGCGACAACTACGACTATCAGGAGTTTGTGAAGGCGGGGTTCTACACAGAGCATACCTCCGTCTTCATGACCCTTACTTCATTCGATTCCTCTCATAAGGATCCGAAAGAAGTGGATGAGAAGGGAAATAAGTATACTCTCAAACCCTGGGATGTACTTTCCTCCCGCTTTACAGGCTACAGGGAGCTGAGGCACAGCGTAGACTATGAAGTGACGCTCACCCCGTCATTCCGTTTCTCCCTTGCCTTCATCACGCTTCTCGACACAACATCCGCTTTCGATATCCGCTACCTCAATCCATTCATGATCTTCCATAACTACTACAACTATCATGAGGAGACGATACTCGAAGCGAACAACATGATCACCCTCGATTTCTCCTATTCCCCAGCTCCGAAGTGGAATCTGTACCTCCAGCTCACCATGGACCAGAGCCAGGTCAAGGGAGAGGCCGAGGGTTACCTGGGCTTCGGTTACACCGAGCCCAATGCCTACGGCGGCCTCTTCAACGTCTCCTACAGCGACATAGTGAAGGACGGAATACTGAACCTTTATGCAGAGGCTGTCTACAACATGCCGGGAATGTATCTCAACAGCAAGTTCTATGATGATAACGGCAATGTGACACAGTTCAAGGGAAAGAGAAATGAGGCCGGCGAATTCACATCTTCCTATCCGAGGTGTTTCTCGCAGGATTTCCTTCTCGGCTACAAGAGGACGGAATCCGACTACGACGACATATCGTATTCGGGATACGTCTACGGCGGGGATCTTGCCGTCTTCTCCCTCGGCGGCAGCTACACTCTTCCCGGCTCATTCACGCTCTCTTCCTCTCTTTTCTACATGGCACACGGAGAGAAGGGAAGAGGAGAGGACGAGAAGAATTACACATTCGACGGCATCGATACGATAGACGACGTATGGCGGCTTGCCCTCACAGGCACAGTGGAGCATACGCTTGTTATAAAAGCGGAAGGGGAATGGGTGATCTGGAAGTATCTCTCGCTCTCCCTGGGCGCTGCATACTCATACAGATGGAACTACAGGAACAGGGAAGGAAAGACCTTCTCCAACCTCCAGGGCTATGTCGGCTTTACGCTTTCCTCGTCTCCTGTCTCCCTCTGACGATGGATCTTCAACCGAGGAATCCGGGCTCTTTACTCTTCTCGATTATCTCTTCCTTCCACCGGGCAATCTGACGGCTTTCGGATGAGAAGTCGAGCCCGATGATATGGATAGTCTTTTCGGTGTTGATGTATCTGTGGTAGTAGCCTTTCGTCTTTATCTGATTGAGGGCATCCTCAACACTGTCGTCGACCTTCATCTCGATGATAAAGACATCACGGCTTGTAGAAAGGACTATGTCACTGCGGCCGTTGAGAGAAGCTTCTTCAGCATCGATTCTCGCACCGCCTATCATCAGGAAGAAAGAATAGAAAGCCATCTGGTAGCTCTTTTCCTTCTTCTCGAGAATAGTGTAGGGAAACTCTTCCAGAAAAGCGTTGAATATCTTTGTCAGTCTTGCGGTATTGCTCTCCTTTACAGCCTTCACGCCCTCCATTGCATATATGCCGCTCTCAATACTCGAGAAACGTTCGACAAGATTCTGTGTGAATGACTTCCTGATTTCGGTATTCGGGAATGTCAGCGTCAGTCCCTCCGCATCGCCGTCCGCTATTGTCATATAACCGGTGAAGAGTAAAAGTGCCAGCACCTGTGTTTCCCTGAGTTTCTTTTCCCTGAGAAGCGAATAGTCAAATGTATTGACGGCACTCAGAGGAAGTGCGGGATTCTGGGAGATGATTCTTTCCAGATGGTAATCCTTCGCCAGCTCGACAGCCAGTGTGCTTACTCCCGTATTCTCCCAGTATGGTTCGAAGTAGCAGCCGCTCATGAAGAATCTGCCGACGGAGACGGGATTATAAACCTTTTCTTCACTTCTGTAGGAGAAGCGGTATCCGTCATAGTAATCCCTTACGGCAGAGAGAAACTCTTCTTTTGTCTTATACTCCCTCTCATCCGACATCAGATAAGCATCGATGTATTCGGAGAAATAAGTTTCCACTTCTTTCTCCGTATAACCGAAAGCGGAGGCATAATCCCTGTCGAAGGTAATGTCCGTGAGATTGTTCATCTCCCTTAAGAAGGATCTGTCCGAGCGCATCGTGATTCCGGTGATGAATAAGAAACGTACCTTTTCATCGGTATTCTTTATGACGGAGCAGAACGAGCCGAGAGAGTCGTCTATTCTCTTCAGCTTTTCTGAGTCTTTGGACGCATGGATGACGGGAGTGTCATATTCATCAATGATGATTACAACCTTGCTCTCACTCTGCTCAAGTAAAGAGCTGAGCATGTCCGACGGCTCTTCCCTTTCAACAATTATGCCGTTGTTCCGGGCTTGTGAGATTATTTCGCATTGAAAATCCTCAAGGAAGGCATCATAGTCGTCGGTGCTGAATTCTGCAAAATTAAAGTGAAGTACAGGATACTTCTCAAAAGAGTAATCCGTCTTGTCTATATACAAACCCTTGAATAGTTCCCTCTTCCCCTCGAAAAGAGCGCAGAGTGTGGAGCACATGAGGCTCTTCCCGTAGCGGCGCGGGCGTGAGATGAAGTAATAGTTGATTAATTCATCTTTAACAAGAGAGTGCACATATTCAGTTTTGTCCACATATGTGTAGTCCTGTGTCCTTATATCTTCAA
>CAVACS010000154.1:0-5263 GCA_963587105.1 Anaerovoracaceae bacterium
TATCGACAACAGCTTCTACTGCATCAGCAACCTGTACGACTGTCTCGATGACTGCGTCTTGTGCCTCAGAAGCCGCAGTCTCCTCTGTCTTTTCTTCACTCTTCTCTTCTTCACCCTTCTGAGGTATCTTTTCCTCTTCCGTCTGAGGAGTCACCGCGCTTTCTGTTTCCTCAACCGCCACGGGAGCGGCAGTCTCGAGGCTCACTTTTTCACCCTCCTCCGCTTTGACGGGAAGAGAGGACTGAGTAGAGGGACTGATGCTCTCATCTTCTTTTATGTATTCCCGAGCAGCCTCTTCGAAGGTCATTCCGCTGTAGACCTTTTCAACTATCTCGCCTCGCTTCGCTTCAGGGATGCGTTCATCCTTTTCGGCCTTTCCCAGGTCTTCAAGATATGTATGAACGCCCTTCACCCCATCCCTTGCAACACTCTCTGTCACACCTCTGGCGTAAAGAGGAGACAGAAGGGCGAGAGCAGCTATGATTATCAATAATTTCTTTATATGCATAAACAATCCCTTTCAATGCTTACCTGGAAGAACCCCGCCGGGGTGATCAGGTAACTGCCGTCAAGGCCGTGGCAGTGGTCGAATGCCGTGCCGCCGATAGACTTCACGCTCGCCGGTATGTAGATGTCACCGGAGAGAGAAAGGTCATAGGCGAAGGCTTCTTCTCCTATGCTCTCGATTCCCTCATCCATGACAAGCGATGATATACGACTGGATTTGAAAGCCCCTTTTCTTATCTCTCTTACAGATTGAGGAACACATAATGTACCACCGATTGCCGTATTCGAGAATGCATACTCGTCGATGATCTCAAGTCCCGACGGAAGAACAAGCTCCCCTCCAAGCTCCGTGCAGTCGCAGAATGCCTTCTTCCCGATAAGCCTGATCGTCTCGGGAAGGGGGCCGATGAACGTGAGCGACTTACTGCCGGCGAATGCATAGTCTGCTATCGCGACAACGGGAATGCCGTCGATCTCGGAGGGTATATAGAGCGTTCCGCGGTAATAAGGTCCGCTTTCGAGAACGTAACCGCCCATTTCCTCGAGATAGACGAACTGAAGGTAACAGAGTCCGTCGTCTCCGGCTACAGGAACAAGAGGCCTCTCCTCGATTCTCGTTTCATCATAGATAGACAGGGCCGAAGCGACGAGAGATGCCATATCCTCACCGGAGGGAACCATGCTCTGGGCAGAATCAAGATAAACAGGGTCCTCCTGGGCACTCTCGAGAGCCCGGGCATCCTCCCTTATCTGCTCCTCGGTTATCACGTCTTCCGCTTTGTCCTTTCTTTCGCAGGATGTGAAAAGAACAAGGATGGCCAGGAGATATATAATCAGTTTCTTTATTTTCATAAACACCCCGGTAAGGCAGGGGGACAATCCCCCCGCCAGGAGAAAAGCTAACGCTCGATTCTCATGAGCACCCAGATACCGCCTGTGCTGTCTTCCCAGTATTCGACGAGCTCCGCATTCTCTATAACGGCGCTTCTGTCTATGTTGAGTGTTACCTGCTTGACTGAGTTGACGCTCTTAGTGACGTTCGTGACGCTACTTGAGAGCCAGGATGCCATAGAGAGAATACACTCTTCCTGAGCCGCCTTCATGTTTCCGTGGAAGTCAAGGCCCGAAGCATATGCCTTCTCGTAGTGATAGTATCTGTCACTCGGCACCTCGATGACCCAGTCGGGTCTCGGAATATCGTTATTGCCGAGTTCGACGACGCGCTTCTGCATCTTCGTCACTTCACCAAGAGCAACAAGGTCCTCCTTGTAGACAGCATAGAAAGCAAGATCTCCCTTTGTACCCCGCTCTATCGTCACGTCTTCGATGACAGACTCCGTGCTGTCGCCGCTTGCTATCCAGCCGAGGAATGTGAAGCCTTCCTTATACGGTTTCACAAGCGTGAAGCTCATGTCGGAAGTATAAGTATCCGGGTTGGTGTTTCCATATCTGTAGCTTCCGCCGTCGAGGTTGTACTCGATTGTGTATTCGCCGCTCTCCCAGAGTGCTTCGAATGCAAGATATCCGCCCTTAGATGTATCTACAGTGTAATTCAGTGACGGAACATCTGTATCTCTGAACTCCTTTCTGACCCAGCCGAGGAATGTGTAGCCGCTTCTCTCGGGGTTCGTGAGGACGAACGGAGCGTCACTTCTCGTATAGGATGTTCTGTTGGGCTCCGTACCGCGGCTGTAGCTTCCGCCGTTGAGAGAGTATGTTATGAGGTATCTGTCCTCCGTCCAGACAGCCTTGAGGAAGACATCGCTTCTGATGTTCTTCGTATCGATTACATAGGAAACAACAGGCCTGTAGCCGTCATTGCCATCCTCTATCCAGCCGAGGAACGAATAGCCTTCTCTCTCGGGAGAAACAAGTGTTATCTCATCATCGAAGTTCGTGAAGGATGACGGGTTGCTGTCAAGATATTCGAATCTGCCGCCGTCGAGGTTGTACGTAATCTTATACTCGGCTTTCTTCCACATTGCAACGAGGCTGAGGTTTCCGCCTTCCGCCGTGTCGATAGTGTACTCGACCTCCGGATAGTCCCTCTTCTCACGCTCCTGGAGCACCCAGCCTGCAAACTCATAAGAGTCGCGGACGGGATTGGTGAGGGTGAATGGAGGTGTCTCGACTGTGTAGGATGTGATGTTATCGGCTGTGCCGATTTCATAGTCTCCTTCCCTCAGGTCATATTCCACACTGTACTCGATGGTCTTCCAGAGAGCTGTGAAAAGCTGGTCTCTGCAGAGGGATGTATCGACTTCTTCAGCCTTTTCTCCCTTCTCGTCAACCCAGCCGATGAAAGTATAGCCGTGTCTCTCGGGCTCTTGCAGAACAACCTTTTCCTCGATTGTGTAGCTTTCGGGTGCACCGTCTCCGAGCTCACCGCCGCCGAGGTTGTAGATGATCCTGTGGCTGTCCGGAGCCCAGTTCGCCTTGAACGAACGGTCGCCGCCTCTTTCAGCATCAAGAAGAAGATCGACAACCGCCGTCTCTTCCTCCCCCTCACTCCAGCCGGTGAATGTGTAACCGTGCTTCACAGGAGATGTGAGGATATAGCCGTCGAGTTCGACGTTGTATGTATCTATGTTGCCTTTCCCCTTGAGGTACTCGCCTCCGTCGAGGTCATATGTAATTGAATATATAACAGGCTCCCAGAGTGCCGTGAGGACACAGTCCTTTCCTTCGATGCAGTTGACAACGACGTCCTTTCCGATGTTCTTCTCACCGTCCGACCAGCCGAGGAATATGTAGTGATCCCTCTCGGGGCTCTCGAGTGCGATCGTGCCGTCGTAGATCGTGAACGACTCCGGATAATCGCCTTCTCCTCCTCCAAGGTCGATGATGATACTGTAGTCATGGACTTTGAAAAGCGGTGTGTAGACCCTGTCTTCGGTGCTTCCGCTCTCGATAGTCACATTCATCTGAGCCTCTGTATACTCCTCGTCGTCGAGGACCCAGCCCATGAAGTCGTAGCCGAACTTCTCGGGATTGACGAGAGTGAATGTTTCATCGGTGACCAGATAAGTCGTCGGATTGACGGGAGGCTCCGGTTCGGGAAGCGGGAATCTTACATCGTAGGGTTCTTCTTCTCCATAGGAGAGTGTGTATGTGATGATCTCCCACTCGGCCCTGTACTTTCTGTCTCCGCTCGAGCCCTGAGCTATTGTAATATCGCTGTAGCCTACACGCTCCACTCTTGTCTTATCGTATTCATATACGAATCCGGCCTCGCCTGCTATCTTCTCCACGAATGCCTCGAGCAGGGAAGAATCGCTGTTCTGATAGTCGAGTGTGATGATGTTGCCGTTCCGTCTGACTTCTGCCTCCGGGAAATTGGATGTAATGAAAGCCTCGGCAATATCGACATACTCGGGGGTGAAGTACTGCGGGAGAACCCACTCGGACTTCCTCGTGTGCATCCTCACCTCGATGTCGATGCCTTCGACGGAGAATGTCAGAGAGAATATGACAGGATCGAATTCAACTGTCTCCTCGCATGACCAGCCCGTGAATCTGTAGCCGCTTCTCACAGGTGTGATGAGCGTGAATGTCTCGGTTTCATATGTGTATGTGGACGGGTTGAGCTCACCTTCCATACTTCCGCCGTTGAGATCATACTCGATACTATAGACGACAGGTGTCCAGAGGGCCTCAAGCTCAACATCCCTGTCTATTGTCGTGTCTGTAAAGACATCGAAGAATATTTCTTTTGTAGTAGTTTCGATCCAGCCTGCAAATTCATACGAATCACGTACAGGAGAAGCAAGTCTGACTTCATTCTTATCGTCGTACATGAACGATTGCGCCGTTTCAGACTCGAATCTGCCGTCGTTGAGTGAGTATCGGATAGCATAGGAATTGCGGTGCCAGACAGCAACAAGCTCCTTATCGCCGACTGTGCCGGCTTCTATTCTGTAGTCCTCGTCTGCATCGACGATGCTCTGGTCCTTCTCTATCCAGCCGACGAACGTGAATCCGTCACGCACCGGATTGATGAATGTAACCTCGTCCTCGATTGTGTAGGACTTTCTGTTTTCATATGCGACGACTTCAGTCAGCGGAAGCGGTTCAACCTCCGGCTCGGGAAGAACGACGGGATCGTTTGCGATGATACCGTCCTCATCATATGTTATAGGATATTCAACGACATCCCAGAGTGCGACGACCTTCCTGCCGCCGAGCATACCCTTCTCGAGTCTGTATGTCAGGACGGCCGTACTCTCGTCAGCACCCTTCTCTATCCAGCCCTTGAAGATATAGCCGCTCTTTGCCAGCTGCGGCAGCTGTGCTCCGATATCTGCAACGGTATATGTATCCATGAGGACGGGAAGAGCCGGAAGAGCAGATTCAGGGTAATCCACACCCTCGATGAATCTTGCAGAGTATGTAACGGGGTACCTGATGAGATCCCAGAGTGCAACGACAGTCTTGTCTCCGATGACACCCTCCTCAAGCGTGTACGAACTCAGCGCACGGCTCTCATTCATGCCGTCGACTATCCAGCCGATGAATCTGTAGCCCGGGGTCAAAAGTTCGGGAATCTCCGTCCCGACATCCGCAACAGTATATGTAGAGGGAAGATCCGGGAGTGAGGGAAGGAAGGACGAAGAGCAGTTAACCCCTTCGATGAACCTTGCTTCAGCCTTCACGGTATATACTTCGAGATCCCAGAGCGCGACAACAGTCTTGTCTCCGATGACACCCTCTTCAAGTGTATATGTCTTTACGGCCGTACTTTCGTCAGCCCCATCCT
>CAVACS010000155.1:0-5259 GCA_963587105.1 Anaerovoracaceae bacterium
TGCGTAAGCTGTCTCAGGTGCGCATCCTTCTGTCCGACGGGGGCCATCAGAATCATGAAGGCGGAGAGCCCCTTCAGAAGCAATTCCAACTGGAACGGATGCACGATAACGAATATATACAGACAGGCTTCTACAGGAGGAGTTCTGCTCTCCTCGATGGGAACACCGAAGAAGTATCCCGTCTACTGGGACAAGATTCTCATCAACGCCTCCCAGGTGACAAACCCTCCCATCGATCCGCTGAGGGAACCCATGGAGACAAAGGTCTTTCTCGGAAGCAGAGATGCTTCCGTCAAAAGGGACGAAAGAGGAAGAATCATCACAGAAGAGAGACCGCACATAGAGCTCAGTACTCCCATCATGTTCTCGGCTATGAGCTACGGCTCTATTAGCTACAATGCCCATAAGGCTCTCGCGGAGGCCGCATCGGAGATCGGAACGCTCTACAACACAGGAGAGGGAGGTCTCCATGAGGATTTCTATGTATACGGGGAGAATACCGTCGTGCAGGTGGCATCCGGCAGATTCGGTGTCAAGAGAGAGTACCTCGAGGCCGGAAAAGCCCTCGAAATAAAGATGGGACAGGGAGCAAAGCCCGGAATCGGGGGCCATCTTCCTGGCTCGAAGATCGTCGGCGACGTCTCACGCACCCGCATGATTCCCGAGCTCTCCGATGCAATCTCCCCCGCTCCCCATCATGATATCTACTCCATCGAGGACCTCAGGCAGCTCGTCTATGCCCTCAAGGAGGTCACCGGATACACCAAGCCTGTCATAGTCAAGGTGGCGGCAGTCCATAATATCTCGGCAATAGCATCGGGCATTGCACGAAGCGGAACGGACATTATCGCAATCGACGGCTTCAGGGGAGGAACAGGAGCAGCCCCTGCCGTAATAAGGGACAATGTCGGTATCCCGATAGAAGTTGCACTTGCCGAGGTCGACAGAAGACTCAGGGACGAGGGCATCAGGGACCGCGTCTCACTTATAGCGGGAGGTTCCATCAGAAACAGTGCAGATGTAGTCAAGGCGATGGCCCTGGGCGCAGATGCCGTCTATATAGCAACTGCGGCCCTCATCGCAATGGGATGTCACCTCTGCCGTAACTGCCACAGCGGTAACTGCAACTGGGGAATCGCGACACAGAAGAAGGAGCTTGTTTCCCGCCTCGACCCGGAGGAGGGAAAGAGGAGACTGGTAAACCTTGTGAACGCCTGGACGAACGAGATCAAGGAGATGATGGGCGGAATGGGAATAAACTCAATCGAAGCTCTTGTCGGGAACAGGGCTATGCTCCGGGGAATCGACCTCAACGAAAAGGAGCTCGAGGTCCTCGGTATAAAATATGCGGGAGAATGAGATGAAGATAAATGCCTCAAACATGCCGTTTGGAGAACTCAACGAAGAGATAAGATCATCCTCTGACAGGGTTATCGAAATATATGAAACGGAAGGACAGCGCTATATAGCAGCAGGTTCGGAGGGTAAGGACATAAAGATATACGGAGTGCCCGGCAACGCCCTCGCCTCCTTTCTCGACGGATCGACTGTCGAGGTCTATGACGACGTCGAGGATGCCGTCGGCGATACGATGAACGACGGCGCAATCATCGTCCACGGCTCCGCCGGAGATACGGCAGGCTATGCCATGCGCGGGGGCAGGATATACATAAGGGACAAGGCGGGATACAGAACGGGAATCCACATGAAGGCCTACAGGGAGAAGCAGCCTCTCATAATCATCGGAGAGAGCGCAGGCTCCTTCCTCGGCGAATACCAGGCCGGAGGAACTATCATCGTACTGGGACTTAAACAGAACGGAAAGGCACCGGTGGGGTATTTCACCGGAACTGGAATGCACGGCGGGAGGATAATACTTCGCTCCGATGAGCTTCCAGTCGATCTTCCTTCCCAGGTTACCTGGAAAAGAGCTGACGATGAGGACAGGAAGGAGATAAGCGCCCTCATCGGGGAATTCTGCACAATATTCGACCTTGACAGAGAAAGCATAATGAAGAGCAACTTCTTTCTTCTGAAACCGGACTCTGCAACACCCTACAAGAGGCTTTACACCTGAAGAGCGGAAAGAGAGGGCGTCTCAGACCCTGATTCTCTTTCCGTGGGGCGAAATCGCCTTCACAGGGCAGACCAGAACACAGAGGTGGCAGCCCACGCATGCGAGAGGATTCATGACGGGGTATCCGCCCTCCATTCTGAGAGCCTCATGTCCTCCGTCGCGGCATGATATGTAGCAGCGTCCGCATCCGAGGCACTTGCCGCGGCTGATGACGGGTATGAGCTTGGTGTTGCGGTTGAGCTCGTCAAGGTCCTTCACCTTGCTGATTCCACGGCCCTCTATCTCCCTGAGGTGTGCTATTCCCTTGCTTCTGAGATACCACCCGAGACCGTCTATAAGGTCATCTATGATACGCGCTCCGTACTGCATGACAGATGTCGTGATCTGCACATGGTTTGCCCCCAGGAGTATGAACTCTACGGCGTCCCTCCATGTATCTATACCTCCCATACCGCTGATAGGAGCCCCCTTGAGCTCCTTGTCTGAGGCAAGCTCCCAGATAAAGCGCAGTGCGATGGGCTTGACGGCACGGCCGGAGTAGCCTCCGACACCCGAGCGTCCGTTGACGGCAGGCTCTGTGACATATGTGTCGAGGTTCACGCACATCAGACTCTTGATCGTATTTATTGCGGCAATTCCGTCGGCGCCGTTCTCCATTGCGGCCTTCGCAAACGCTCGCATGTCCGCAACATTGGGCGTAAGCTTTGCAAGAAGGGGAATAGTGCATCCCCTCCGTGCACTCCTTGTACACCTTCCGACAGCCTCCGTACTCTGCCCGATATCTACCCCCAGACCGCCCTCCTCCATGTTCGGACAGGAGAAGTTGCATTCGATGATGTCACTCCCCGCCTCCTGGGCAAGGCGCGCCAGCCTCTCCCACTCCTCGTCACTGCGTCCCATGATAGAGGCTATGATGACCTTTCCGGGATAATCCTTCTTGAGCCTCCTTATCACCTCAAGGTCATTCTCGAGTCCGTTTGTCGAGAGCTGCTCTATGTTCTTGAAGCCGCAGAAGCCGTGTTCTGCCATGACAGCCGAATAACGGGGCGACGCCTCTTCGGGAATGAAATCGCAGAGAGTTTTGAAACATGCTCCCGCCCATCCCATATCGAATGCACGTGATATCTTCTCATATGTGCTTGCAACTACGGATGAAGAAAGGAGAAAGGGATTTTCAAGATGAACGCCGAGAAAATCCGTTGAAAGATCCACATCTGTCTGAGGAATGTCTTCAACACTCCCGCTGTCGCTCTTAAGTGCAGTCAATACCCTCTTTATGTGTATGTGGTTCGCCTTCTGGACACATGCTTCTTCACAGGGGGCCTTGCACCCTCTGCAGGAGAAGTTTCCGATTATCTTATGTGCAGCTCCGACGGGATTATCGAATCTCAATGACCTTATAATTGCGGCAGGATTGACCAAAGAAGGGCATGCTGCCGAGCAGCGGGGGTCATCACAAAGAAGACAACGACAGACTTCGTCGATGGGGATGGAAGTGTTGTAAAGCATCTTAACTCCTCTCTTTTATCTGGCAACAAAATAAAGGAAATGACAATAAATCTCAATAATTGAACTTTGAACGGACCTGCCGTAATATCCTCTCATAGAAGAGGACAGAAGAGACAGCACGGCAGCTTCTCCGGAAATCACTCACCGGTTTTCAGCCGGCTCTCCTCTACTACACCGCGCATCAATACCGTGAGCGGGAACAGGAACACTGCTCCGAAAACAAAAACGGAAATAAAAAAAACAGAAAAAAGAAAAGTATGAACATATGTTTCATTATTTTTACGCTATAATAATACCGGAGCGTGTAGATATTGAACAAACTTATAGATTTTGAATCGGAGAAGCTGAGAAAGGTCTTCCCTATCCTTCTCAAAGACAGAACAACAGAAAAGAACATAATCTGGGCGACAGATGCCTATTCGGATTATGGAGAAGGATTTTCAGCAAAGGACAATCTGGCTACAGATGCTTTCTCAGGCGATAATCCCGTCCGTCTTCAGCCCCGTATCGAGAAAACTCTCGAGGAGCAGAAATCCAGAACCCGGTCAAAGGCAGAAGTATTCACTCCTGTCTGGCTCTGCAATCAGATGAACAATTATGCAGACTCCGAATGGTTCGGCAGGGATAATGTATTCAATACTCAGAATGAAGATCATTCATGGACAGTCAATGAGAATAAGATAGAGTTTCCCGATGGCAAAACATGGCAGGATTATATCCTCTCGAGACGCCTTGAGATCACATGCGGAGAGGCTCCTTTTCTCGTATCGAGGTATGATGTGGCAACAGGCGAGCTCATCGAGCCCCCGAAGAGACGGATCGGCCTTCTTGACAGGAAACTCCGCATTGTCAACGAACACACAAAGTCGGAAAAATCATGGCTTGACTGGGCATACAAAGCTTATGAAAGTTCGTACGGCTATGAATATCAGGGTGACAGCCTCCTCATTGCCCGCATCAACCTCTTTCTGACGTTCCTCGATTATTACAGCGAACGCTGGGACAAAGAACCTGAAGACAAAGTAATAGAAGCTATAGCTGATATCATAAGCTGGAACATATGGCAGATGGACGGCTTCAATGATTCAGTTCCGCTTCTGGAACAGGAGAAGAAACCCGAGGATGTTCAATTACAGCTGTTTGATGATTTGATAGAAGATTCACCTGTTGAATACGAGTCCATACCAAGCAGAATAAAAGACTGGAAAGCGAATGAAGTGATAGAATATAGAGAATATAAAAGGAGTTAGGGAAAATGAGTAAGAAAAAGATATTCGATTTTGTTATAGGGAATCCTCCATATCAAGGGGAAAATCAAACTAATGGCCGTCAACCACCTGTTTACAATATCTTTATGGATGGTGCATTTTCTGTTGCCAATATCGTAGAGCTCATTACCCCAGCCCGTTTTCTATTTAATGCGGGACAAACGCCGGAAGATTGGAATAAAAAAATGCTTGAAGATGGCCATTTCAAGATATTGGACTATCAACCAGATTCTTCTAAAGTTTTCTCTAACACCGATATTAAAGGTGGTGTAGCAATTTCTTATAGATGTGACAACAAAGAATTTGGAGCAATCGGGGTTTTTACAACATTCCCTGAACTTAATACAATTCTAAAGAAGACTAAGAATGTAGATATTAACAACAGTTCGTTAAGCACATTAATAC
>CAVACS010000156.1:0-5251 GCA_963587105.1 Anaerovoracaceae bacterium
TTTTATCTCCACTCTCTGATAGCCTTCGGGCTTGAGGAGAGGTTATGTAAACTTGCCCTTTAGAAGGGTTAGAGATAGACATAAGGTGATGCACCTTTCACTGCATCAGTAATTATCCGGCTCCTCCCACGGGGCAAGCCCTGGGGTTTCCGCCGGTAGGACATTTAACAATGAAGTACAGGGAAAACGAACGCAGGGAACTTGACCTGAGGGCAAAGGTCATCATAATTGCATCAATCATAGTCTCGTTCTTCGTAGCTCTTGTGCCTGTATGGCAGAAGGGTGTCACGAGACAGAACCACTATGAGCTCATCATTGCAAAGGAAAAACTCGAGAGGATGGAGGAAGAGGAGAAGAACCTCATGGCATACATCCTCCTGGATGAGACGACGGACGGAGAAAAAACAACGGATTTCATAGCAGGTGTCTGACAAGAGGGGTGCACGGTGTACGAAGATAAGAGTGCGGTGAAGAATATAGGGGAATACGACGATTATGCCCCATCAGAGAGTGAGGAGGTTGATACAGAAGGCCTTCTCTCTCCTTTTACGTTTCTATGCTTTGCCGTCATACTCGTCCTCTTCGGAGCCGTCACACTGCTCAGTGCCTCATATGATACGGCACTGAGAGCCGATACGGCCTTCTATTCACCCTTCATCAAGGAGATAGGCTCTCTCTTTATCGGCCTCGTCATCGGGAGCGCAGTCTGCTTTGTGCCTCTGCAGTATCTGAGGCGTTTTCATTTTCTGCTTCTGCCTCTATATCTTACTCTGGCTTTTATCGCACTTTTTGTCAGAAGCTTTACACCCTCATATCTATATACCTCGATAACCGGAATGACGGGGATGCTGACGCTTCTCTTCCTTTATTCAGATATCGTTCCACGGCTCTTCACACGTGAGAAGGGAGGATCTGTATTGATCCTTTCCGTTGCCGTGACACTTCTCGTTCTTTTAACGGTGACTCTCGTCTCCGGCCCGGCATGGTATATACTCGGCTTTGTAATTATAATGGCGTCGCTTCTCTCCCATAAGACGAAGCGTTCGTTCCTCATCTATTTCACAATAGCGGCACTCGTAATCTTCTCTCTTCTTATCCTTACCGAGAAGAAGCTCCTGTCTTCGGTAATAGTATCATCATTCCCTCTGGAAGACAGTCCGTATTACTCGTCACGGCTATATGAAGCTGAGAATGCGATAAGCGAGGGAGGATTCATCGGAGTCGGAATCGGCAACGGGCTCTATAAGCTCGGCGTCATCGACGACATCGAGGGTGAGTTCATATATGCATCATTGAGCGAAGAGACAGGAATGGTCGGCACCATCATCATTCTCTTCTCCCTTCTCATGATAATGATCATATGCATCAGAACCTCGAGCCGCGCATGGAGAAAGGGCGAGATGTTCATTTCATCGTTCTCACTCTCCGGTGCTGCACTCCTGTCCTTCTCACTCCTCCTTAATATGTTCTACATATCGGGACTGCTGCCCTTCGAAGGCGTCCCGCTTCTTCTTTTCTCCTATAATCCCGTCAATGAGGTGTTCACAGTGGTGCTTCTCTGTCTTCTTTACAAGTTCATCTTCAGAATGGGGAGGGAGAAGAACTGATGAGAGTCAAAAGACTGGTTTCAATCACGGCCTCTCTGATACTGGCTCTCTTTCTCTTATACCTTTCGTACGGACTTGTCGGAAGATACACTGTCTCCTCATTCAATGTGGAGACGATTCCTCTTACCTACAGCGTTGAAAGCATCCTTCTTCCCTTAGTCGGGAGGAACAGACTGACAGTTTCTAAGAGAGAGATAAAGAAGAGTCTGGAGAGCCTTCCGTACATATCACTCTCTGAAGCGACTCAAAATGGCGGCGTTCTCAATATCGGAGGAAGTGTGGAGAAGGGCATAATCATGACTGACGGCAGTGACTGGTATTTCTACTCTGACGGCGTGTATGAACTCTCAAAGAAGGATGTTCATGCACTCTCATCGACCTATCTCATCCTCCGTGTGGACAGCCTCATAATGGAGAGGCTTCTCTCTCTTCCCGCATCGGGCGACGAGATGAACATGATAAACACTTTGATTGAACTGACTCGTTCATCTGCCTTGATAACAATGGCAGAATATGGCAATAATAATTCAAGTGGATATCCGCTTTCCCTGACTCTGAGACTTGACTCTCTCTCGTCGTATCTTGTACTCGAAGACATCGCCGACGCGGGGAGGATCGAAGAGGCTCTCGGGATCATAGAAAACGAATATACACAGACTGGAGCGTTGAGAATGGGTGAGAGTACGACATACGTCCTTACCGGAAGCAGGCTCATAGAGACGAGGTGACAAGGTGGCTGCAGACAGAACTATTGTAGGATTGGATATAGGAACGGGATCCACACGAGTTGCAGTCGGCTCCGTGAGCAGAGACTCCCAGCTCGTCATAGAGTGCGTTGCCGAGCGCCCTTCAGTCGGCGTCAGAAACGGCTCGATCGTCAATATCGAACAGACGATGAAGGTCCTGGGGCAAGTTATCTCCGATGCCGAGGTCCAGGCCGGAACGGAAATCAGCTCAGTCATAATAGGACTCGGCGGTGACCATATAAAGGGGATAAAATCCAACGGCGTCGTAGGGATCAACAGCAAGGACCAGGAGATAACGAAGGATGACATCAGACGTTCCATCGATGTTGCAAGAAATATACAGCTTCCGCAGAACATGGAGATTCTGCACTCCCTTGTACAGGATTTCTATGTCGACTCCCGCTCGGGCATAAAAGACCCTGTGGACATGCTTGCCCACAGACTAGACACGAAGATCCTTCTTGTGCTCGGTTCCTCTCCGATAATCCAGAACCAGAAGAAGTGCGTCCAGAAGGCCGGGCTCAATATTCAGAAGATAGTATTCCAGACTCTCGCCGACGCCGAGGTCGTACTCAGTGCCGAGGAGAAGGATATGGGTGCCGTCGTCATCGACATCGGTGCCGGGACGACGAACTACATAGCATACTGCGGCGGCTCTCCTGTCCATGTGGGAGGTATAAACAGAGGCTCGGACCTCGTCACGAGTGACATATCCTACCTCTTTCAGCTTCCCAAGACTGCAGCCGAGACGCTCAAGATCACTGACGGCTCCTGCTACAGCCCGGGGGTTGGGAAGGATGAGACTGTTGTTACGCCTTCGATCGGCGGAAAACCCTCGATAAGGATGCCGAAGAAGGAGTTTGCGAAGGTCATCGAAGCCAGGATGGCCGAGATTCTCCTCATGGTCCAGCAGGATATGCAGACGAACAACGTCCAGGGGACCTTCGGTGCCGGCATAATCCTCGTCGGAGGTGGCGCCCTCATGAGCGGAGTGACCGAGCTTGCGGCCGAGATCTTCCGTCTTCCCGCACGCATCGGTTTTCCCGAGGCGATAAGCGGACTCGACAGGGCCTACATCGATCCCCGCTATGCAACTGTTCTCGGACTCTTCAAGAGCGAGGCCAGAAGGATGCGTGATACATCCGATGCTTCGTCTCTCAAGGAGAAGCAGGGACTGGGACAGAGGATAAAGGGATTATTCGGAAAATTGTTTTGAGGTAAAGTATGAGCTTTAACTTGTTTGATATTGAAGATACTACTACGGGTGAACAGACCACACCGACCATCATCAAGGTCATCGGTGTCGGAGGCGGCGGAGGCAATGCCGTCAACAGAATGATTGCCAACGGCCTCAAGAAGGTCTCCTTTATTGCACTCAACACCGATGTGCAGGCTCTGCAGCGTTCGAATGCACAGACAAGAATCGCCATCGGCAAGGAACTCACCGGAGGCCTCGGTGCCGGCGGACAGCCTGAAATCGGGGAGAAGGCGGCACTCGAGAGCAAGGAGGAGATCAAGAAGGAGATCGAGAACAGCGACATGGTCTTCATAACCGCGGGTATGGGAGGCGGTACAGGAACCGGAGCCGCGGCAGTCGTTGCCGAGATTGCAAAGGGATGCAATGCACTCACAGTCGCAGTAGTCACGACGCCCTTCTCATTCGAAGGAAAGAAGAAGCTCCAGCTTGCGGAGCAGGGAATAGAGAAGCTCAGAAAGAGTGTCGATACACTCATCATAATCCCGAACCAGCACCTTCTGAACGTCGTCGAACAGAATACTCCGATAAAGAAGGCATTCCTTCTTGCCGACTCGGCACTTCTCCAGGCTGTGCAGGGAATAAGTGACCTTATTACGGAGCCTGGTGAAATCAACATCGACTTTGCCGACGTCAAGACAGTAATGAAGGGAAAGGGCGACGCACTTATCGGACTGGGCTTCGGGGAAGGTACTGACAGGGCGGTCGAGGCTGCAAAGCAGTCCATCAACAATCCTCTTCTCGAGAATGCATCTATAGAAGGTGCGAAGGCCGTACTTGTAAACATCGCAGGAGGCGACAATCTCACGCTCCAGGAATACCAGGATGTCGTCGAGCTTATAACGAAGAACGTCGACGAGGAGGCACTCATCACTGCCGGTCAGTCATACAACCCGGCCCTCGGAGAGAGAATAAGGGTTACTGTAGTCGCAACCGGATTCGAGCACAGAAGTGTCTCGACAGGTGCAAATGCGACCGACATCTTCGGCACCAAGGCCCAGAAACAGGAGCAGAGCCAGGAAAGCTATTCTGAAAAGCCGAGAGAGAGTGAGAGAACACCTCTCCAGCAGGGGGCAAAGGATGCCGGAGTTATCAACATCAACAGATGGACCGACCTCAAGAACCAGCTTTCCTCGAGACAGGGCGGGAGCAACGATTACACGACGCCCTCAATTCTCAGAATGAGGAACGATGACGACGAGTGAGACTCTGAAAGGAACAGAGAGGGATCTCATGGCTTCCTTCTCTGACTGCATCACATATGTTTTCCGCCTGTCGGAGAAGACGAGAGAGGTTTACACCCATGAGGCCTCTCTCTTTCTTTCATATCTTTCAGGAGAATGTATTGCACTCGAAGATTGCGTCCCGCTTACTGTAGAAAGCTATATAGCCGAAAGGAGAGAGGAAGAGAAGATAGATGAAAGAACCGTGAGCAAGATTCTCTCCGCTCTCAGAGCTTTCTTCCGTTTTCTGGTGAAGGAGCGCATAGTAAGCCGTAATCCCGCAAAGGAAGTCAGGAAGCCGAAGGACGGCGTTCATCTTCCCCGGACCATCAGCGAAGAGGAGATCGACGAGATCATGAGTTCATTCACCGACGACGAACTCGGAAAGCGCGACTGGGCACTCTTCGAGCTGATCTACTC
>CAVACS010000157.1:0-5229 GCA_963587105.1 Anaerovoracaceae bacterium
CAACTTGACTGCCTTCATAGTCGGCCTCCTTATGGATAATATGAAGACAGTTTAGCAGACATATTATTATGTAAAGTTACGATTTTGATAATTTTCTATAGCGTCTGTACTTGCTTTTCGAGTTCAGGCGCTTTTTAACATTATGAATTTCTTTACATAACATGTTTTATGTAAAATTTGACATAACAAGGGAAAGATCAACCGTTTTTCTTCTTGAAAGCTGCGATGATGGCAGATCTCACATCCTTGACTCTGTCGACCTTTATATCTGCTTTGACTGCAGAGGACGAGGCTGTGATCACACGGCTGAAAGACATGTCTGAAAGGGTTTTTATTCTTCTCTCCTGGAAAGTGACCGGCCTTACCTCCCCGGCGAGGGAGAGTTCCCCGAAAGCCGAAAATGACGAAGGAAGTGCTATGTTTGTCTTTGATGAATAGAGGGCAAGGGCGAGAGCCAGATCTATGCTTGCCTCCGAGAGCTTCACGCCTCCGGCTACATTCACATAGATATCATCCTTCGAGAGATCAAGACCGGCATGACGCGCAAGAATCGCCTCGGCCCTGTTTATTCTGTTCAGATCTACCTTATCCGAATAGATTCGCTGGTAGCCGCTTCTTGCGTCGACTATCAGAGCCTGGATTTCAACGATGAATGTTCTGCTTCCCTCTACGACCGGGGTGAACACGATTCCGGGAGGAACCTCATCCTTCTCCCGGGACGAGAGGAACATGAGAGAAGGATCCTTTACGCCTCTGAGTCCTGTACTCGTCATCTCGAAGAGCCCGATTTCATCGACACTGCCGAATCTGCTCTTCGATGCACGGAGCAGCCTTATGCCGTTCTCCGCACTCTCGAAGTAGAGTACTGTGTCTACCATATGCTCGACGATCTTCGGTCCCGCTATGATACCGTCCTTCGTCACATGGCCGATGAAGAAGATGGCCGAACCTATTTTCTTCGCCCTTACGGAAAGCTCCATCGAACAGGTCTTGATCTGATTGGGAGAGCCCGCAGAGGACTCCGACTGCGAGGAGGAGAGCGTCTGGATTGAATCCACGACAATGTAGCCCGGCCTTATCCTCTCGATTGTCTCGACGAGGGCCTCGAGCCTCGTATCACAATAAATCTGGATTTTATCTGTCGGAAGATTGAGTCTTTCGGCCCTGAGTCTCACCTGGGATGGAGACTCCTCTCCCGAGATATAAAGTACCGGAGCATACTCCGAAAGATTTGCAAGGAGCTCTAGAAGCAGTGTCGACTTTCCGATTCCCGGCTCGCCGCCGACCAAAACGGAAGACGGCCTCATGACACCGCCTCCGAGAACTCTGTCGAGCTCCTCCATTCGTGATGAAACCCTCAGCGTCTTCTCATACGGAACCTCGCTGAGAGTCCTCACATCGTCATCTATCACCGTCTTAGTCTTATCCGCAGCAGTTTTCTGAGGTGTGACGTTTCTTTCCTCAAAGCTGTTCCAGCTTCCGCAGTCGGGACATCGTCCTGTCCATTTGGACTCTTCTCTACCGCATTCCCTGCAGACATAAACGGTGGTGTTCTTCACAGATGACTCCTTAGAAAGAAAGCAGTTCTACCTCGAATATCAGATAAGCATTCGGAGGGATGACTCCCGGATAGCCGTATTCGCCGTATCCCAGATCGGGAGGAATTATGAGTGTTCTCTTCTCGTTTTTCGTCATCGTGACAAGAGCTTCGTTCCAGCCCTCGATCACCTCGCCGATTTTGAACGACGCAGGAGCCTTTCTCAGGTATGACGAATCAAAGACCTTTCCGTTGAGGAGCTTACCTTCGTAGTGCACAGTAACCTTAGCACCGAACTCAGGGGATGCGCCACCATCGCCGGGTCTGTCGACGACATACATCAGCCCCGACGGCGTCTTAACGGCCCCAGGAAAGCGCGCTTTGATTTCATCGAGTATTTTCCTGTTTGCCGCCTCACGTGCCTTTGCAGCCTTTTCTTCAGCCTCCTGGACGTATTTTGTAAAGGACTCCCTGCTCACATCGAATGCTTCGGCCTCAGCACCGACACGCACGATTTCGACTTTCTCGATCCTGTCGCCCTGCTTTATCTTGTTGACGACGTTCTGTCCTTCGACAACATGACCGAAGACTGTGTGCTTACCGTCAAGCCACGGTGTCTCAACATGTGTGATGAAGAACTGGCTTCCGTTTGTTCCGGGGCCTGCATTAGCCATTGAAAGGACACCGGGACCGGTGTGTCTGAGACTATCATCGAATTCATCGGGAAATCTGTACCCTGGGCCACCTGTACCGTTACCCTTGGGACATCCGCCCTGGATCATGAAGTTGTCGATTACCCTGTGGAATGTCAGTCCGTCATAGAAGGGCTTTCCCGGGTTCTCCATATTAAGGACTCCCGTTGCAAGACCTACGAAATTGCAGACCGTCATCGGAGTCTTCCTGTATTCAAGTTCAAGTGTAATATCACCTTTCTTGGTCTTTAGAACAGCATATAATCCGTCTTTCATGTTTATTTCCTTTCAAATTAAATAATTATTCTTCAAAGAGTATCTCACCCCTGCTCAGAAGTGCATAGAGCTTCTCCAGGTCTGCGGTGCTTCTGTATTTGATAATGAGCCTGCCCTTGTCAAGAGAACCTCTTATCTCACATTTCGCACCGACGGACGATGTGAATTTCTCCTCTGTCTTACTCACTTCCTCGTTCTTCTGCCCGTTCTGTCTCTTCCTGATGAGCTTGTGCCCCTTGTTGTATGCCGAAGCCAGGGCCTCCGCATCACGGACAGAGAGATTATCGTGGACAATCTTGTCCCTCAGAAGCTGTCTGTCTGCAGGGTTTATCAGAGACAGGATCGCCCTTGCATGTCCTGCTGTCATAGCGCCCGATACGATGTCATCCTTGACCTGGTCTGAAAGGGCGAGAAGACGGAGGGAGTTGGCAATGGAAGATCTGCTCTTTCCGACTTTCTCCGCTACGGCTTCCTGTGTATAGCCGGTCTTGTCGATGAGGTACTGGTAAGCCTGTGCCTCTTCAACTGCATTGAGGTTCTCCCTCTGGATGTTCTCGATGAGAGAGACCTGTATCCTCTGTACATCTGTGAGCGACATCACGATTGCAGGAACCTTTTCCAGTCCTGCCAGCTTTGCAGCACGGTATCTTCTCTCCCCGGCGACAATGGAGAACTCTCCGGGAGCAATCTCCTCGACTGTCAGCGGCTGAATGATCCCCTGCGCCTTTATAGACTGCGCCAGCTCGTTGAGAGACTCCTCGTCGAAGTATTTTCTCGGCTGATTGGGATTGGTCCTTATACGGGAAATATCGAGCTGTACGATAGCCATCTTGTTCTGTCTGGCTTCTTCGTTGATTGTCTTTGTAAGAATATCTTCTGTCTGCGTGTCAAAATCGAATCCGCTCATCAGCGAGCCGATTCCCTTACCCAGCCCTCTCTTTCTGTCACTAGCCACGGCTGATCACCTCCTCGCTTAATTTGACGAATGCCTTCGCTCCTGCCGAAGATTTATCGTAATAGTTGATCGGAAGTCCGTGAGACGGGGCCTCCGCCAGTCTCGATGAACGTGGAATGATTGTCTTGAAAACCAAATCAGGGAAATATTGCGTTATATCGTCAACGACATCCTGATTCAATTTTATTCTCCTGCTGTACATTGTGAACAGTATGCCGAGAATATGGATGGAAGGATTGACTGTCTTCTTAATATTAGTAATAGTTCTCATTATTAAATTAAGACCTTCCATAGCTAAATACTCACACTGCAAAGGAATAATCACATTATCACACCAACAAAGGGCATTGACTGTCTCGAGACCTAATGATGGCGGGCAATCAAGAATAATGTAATCATAGTCATTGTCGATGACCTGAAGACTATTCTTCAGGAATTTTTCCCTGTTTTCCTCTTCAACAAGCTCGATGGCAAGGCCGGCAAGGTCAAGAGATCCGGGAATCAGATAAAGATTCTGGAAAACTGTCGCCTGGACAGCATCTCTGGCATCAACCTGTCCTGTAATAACCTGGTAAATATTGGCCTTTTTTCCGTCACCCGACACGGCATGCGTAAGGTTCACCTGTGCATCAAGATCAATTAATAATACTTTACAGCCTTTTGCAGCCAGAACAGAGGCCAGATTTACAGCTGCTGTGGTCTTTCCTACACCACCTTTCTGGTTATAAAAAATAATCTTCCTCGACATGCTTTAGAATATAGCCTTAAAAGGAGGAAATGTCAGTAAAAAAGGATCACAATTATCGAGAATAAGTTGACCCTCGAAGAGTGCCTTGCTATCCTAATCACAGCATTATACTCTCTCGAATAGGAGCAAAGAATGAAAGAAAAGATTCTCGCAGCAATAGATGAAATTCGCCCTGCTCTCCAGAACGACGGTGGCGATATCTCGGTAGAAAAGATTGAAGGTAAAATCGTTCATGTAAAGCTTCACGGCCACTGTGCAGGCTGCCCGATGAGCCAGATGACGCTTTCCAACGGCGTTGAAAGATACCTGAAAGAGACAGTCGACAAGGACATCGTAGTTGTGAACGACGAAATGTTCTAAGACTAAGCCTCAAAAAACTGAAAAGAGTTCCTGGAAAAAGGGACTCTTTTTTATTATGTTTCACGTTAAACACTCAAAACTTATTGATAGCAGCTCAGCTTTTTAAGCGACTAATAAGGAAAAGCAAACAGCTATCCCGCATTTGTAAAAAATAATGCTTCTGTATCCCCTGGACAATCTTTTCTCTCCTTTAACAATTTTAGAGTTTTATGTTAAAAACCTCAGAACAATTTTTTAGTAAAAGAGTAAAACGGAGATCTCTTTCTTCATTACTTTAAGAAAGGGAATAAATACTAAACAATCATCTTTCGTAGTTTAACGTGAAACAACTGCTCACCGTCTTAAGGAGGCCCACAATACGAACGATAAACATATCAAATTATATTCTTTAGTATGATATTCACTCCCCAAGATGCCAAAAACATGTAATGCAATCCGTAAATTATCCCCAAACACCAATGTTTAACGTGAAACAAGACAGACTGAAAACAAAAGAATAGCCAATTATATTTTCACATAAGACTTTTCAAAATCGAAAAACTATTCTTTTCAGATAAGAAATGTTGTGCATTCTAATTAGATTTATTAATCTTCTTCTCTCCAAGATAGTTTAACGTGAGACAAAAAGTTTTAATGCGATAAAAAAGCTTATGCATAAAAA
>CAVACS010000158.1:0-5113 GCA_963587105.1 Anaerovoracaceae bacterium
AACCTTTAGCAGAAAGATCATTGAGATAATACTCTGCATAGTTTTTCACAAGCTGGTAGTTACCCATGACAGCCTTCTCGATGCTCTTCTTCGTGTACTCGAGTCTGTATGCTCTATAGAGCACAGCAAGGCTCTCGTTCTGTGCTGCGTTCCGGCTGTCAGTGCTGTTCTTCTCCTTGATGACGGAAAGAGAAGACACAATCTTGTTTATATCTGCCATCTCGCTCAGGAGGGAAAGATTGTTCCGGATGAAAGATTCAATCTGAGAGCGTGTCTCTTCATTGTTGAGTGCTGCTCTTATATCATCTGCTTCCTTTGTTCTGACACTCTCTGAGGCATGGAAAAGCTCGTGGATGAAGATGGATACATCACTATTCTGCCCCGCATGAATAAGGGACTCTGCCGGCTCCGGGCTCCCGTCACGCCCTCTATTCTCTTTCCCTGCCGTCCCGCATTCATCCGCCGGCGATATAAGGCATGCCTCTTTTTCTGTGGTGTCTGATCCGGCTGCCTCCAGCTGGATATCACAATCATCGTGCTCGACGAGAGGAGAGACGAAGTATCCTTCGTTTTCCTGATAATTTCCGCTCATACATATAAAGCGTGAAAAAACGGGAAATTGTCAAAGAAATCGTCATTTCCAGAAGAAAAAGTCTCTTTCTTCATGCCTCCGGACGGATTAGAGGCAGGTTTATGTTAAAAAGAAGCGGCAGAAGCTTCTCAGAGGCATGCTTCGAGGAGCTTCTCCCCAAGTGAAGACGTAGTATCTACAGTATTCCCGATTCCCCGTTTCTCGAGCTCTTCTCTTCTGCGGAAGCCGTAGTTGACGATAAAGAAGGTGCAGCCTATGTTGAGTGCAGTTTCATAGTCGACCTCACTGTCGCCGACGTAGATTATATCGTCCTTCGTCATTCCGAGCTTTCCGATTTCCGTCAATACTCCCTCGGGGTCGGGCTTTAACGGATATGCGCCGCACTGTCCGAAGACGAATCTGAAGTGAACAGACGGAAGAACGTTCTTCACTATTCTCTGTACTATTTCGTTCTTCTTGTTCGATGCTATTGCAACACCGATTCCATTTTCAGAAAGAGACTGAAGAAGCTCCGGTATTCCGTCATACGGAACGGTATTCTCCGACGGATGTCTGAGGTATGACGAGACAAGAAGTTCGTTCATAAGGGAGAAATCATTGTCCTCGATGAACGCGCCGCTCCTGTTGACCGCACTTATAAGGGCGTTGCGGAGTCCCCTTCCGACATACTCTCTTGTCTCCTCGAGAGTGACGGGAGGAATATCGTATGCGGAGAGCGCATAGTTCAACGCCCTCATTATATCAGGCAGTGTGTTGAGAAGAGTTCCATCGAGATCAAAGACAACGAGTTTCTTTTTCATGGGGAAAAGTATAATCTTATGAAAGGAACATATCTACAGAGGAGCGGCCATGTACAAAGTAGTAATCAGAGAAGGAAAGGAAAAACAGCTTCAGAAACACCATCCGTGGGTCTTCACCGGCGCCATTGAGAGCGTCGGGCCGGTATTCAGACAGCCGGACTGGGCAGAAGTCTACACATCCTCGGGACTCTTCATCGCAAAGGGATGGTATGACGAGAAGTCGCACATAGTGCTCCATCTTCTCACGTGGGACAGAGAAGAGAGCGTCGACGATGACTTTGTTGCCGGCCTTGTAAGAAATGCTATCCGCCGCCGCAAGGATTTCTTCTCCCTTCCCGACACTAACTGCTTCCGTTTAATACACGGAGAGGCCGATTTTCTTCCCGGTCTTGCCGCCGACTGCTACGGCCGTGAGATAAGAGCAATCCTCTCCTCGCGCTTTGCATTCAGTTTTCTTCCCGTCATAATCAGGACTCTTGAAGAGATCCTCAAGCCGTCACGCATCCAGGTGACAGCTGATCCCTTCTATGCCCCGGGAGAGGGACTTGGAGAGAGCACACGCTACTTCATCGGCGGAGTCGAGACGAAGGAGAGCGAGATACCGAGAGACAACACACTCTTCATGGAAAGCGGAATATGGTATGAAATATCACCGGGAAAGGGACAGAAATCGGGATTCTACTGCGACCAGAGGGAGAACAGGAAGATTGCTGAAAAATATACGGCAGGAAAGACTGTGCTCGACGTCTGTCCGTTCACAGGGGCTTTCACCCTCCATGCCCTCCGCTCCGGCGCACTTTCTGTCGAGGCCGTAGACAGCAGCGAAAGCGCCCTGAGGCACCTTCTCTATCAGATTCATCTCAATGAAAACAAGCTTGTTCTTCCTCCCTCAAGCCGTGACAGAGTCACGACTGTGACGGCAGACTGCTTCAATTATCTGCGCTCCGTCGAAGAGGACAAATATGACGTCATCATCCTCGATCCGCCGAAGCTTGCACAGACAAAGAGCAGACTCGAGAATGCAGTAAAGGCCTACAAGGACCTCAACAGAGTTGCTATGACGAAGGTAAAGAGTGACGGGATTATCATCACATTCTCCTGCTCGGGAGCTCTCACAAGGGAGAATTTCCTTCTTCTCCTGAGCTGGGCGGCTTTCGATGCAGGGTGCGAGATCCAGGTGCTGGAAACGCTGAGTGCTCCCCCGGATCATCCTGTGAGGATATCATTCCCGGAGAGCCAGTACCTCAAGGGCTTTGTATTAAGAGTCATAAGGTAAAGAGCCTCCCCGAAGGGAGACTCCATGACACAGAATTGATTCAAAGAACAGCTTCTTCAGTTATTCTCCGATTCCCCGGAAGCGTCACATCCGCAGGGACAACTCTTTTCTTCCGCATTTTCCTCACCCTCTCTCTTCCTGCACTTTCCGCAGGGAAGAGAGAAGAAGAGCACGAAGCCCCAGAAAGTACCCATTGCAGTAAGGATCACCGCATCAAGGTAAGCGGCATTGAAATAGCCTGAATAGTGCTGTGTATATGTTGTTCCCCATACACGGTACGTCTCGGTGTACGGCAGAGTTACTGAAGTGCAGAGTATTGCAACAAGACCGGCAAGGCAGAGAAGTGCGAATACCAGTGAACAGATTTTCAAAACGGATTTTTTCATTTCTTTTACCTCTCTGAGCGTAATATAATTCCGGCGGAAAGAGAAAACAACCACACTTTCTCAAACGACAACGACTCTATCGTTATCCTTCACAGAAGCAACAAAATTTGAAGAAAACCTTCTTATTTGACGAGGTTGTTGAGCCACGTTATGCCGTCGATGACCTCTCTGAAGTACGGTGAACTCTGATACCCGGGATATGATTCATGAAAGACACCGTCCCAGACGGCCTCTCCGCTGTCAGGAACATAGTCGCCGTCGGTGTCGAGAGCATACATATGCGTAAGGACCTCTCCGCCGACTGTGAATGTCGATGTGTCGAAGACTTCAAGAGTACCAGCTACAATCGCCTCTTTCACCTTCTCCAGAGCTTCCTTCGTGCCGGGAGCGGCAATGCTCTCGTTAAGGGGAGTCAGTACCACATCCCCATCATCAATCGTTCCCGTCCAGTCGGAGGGGTTCTCCACTCCTTCGAGATAGTTCCTGATGAATGTGTAGAAATATCTTGTCCAGTCGATCCTGCATGAAATGATGGAGGAAAGAGGCGCAACAGCTCTCATGTCCGCATTGTATCCCGTATGGTAGACACCCCTCTTCTGAGCGGTGAGAGCCGGGGTTATGGTATCACTATGCTGGCTGATTATAACGGCGCCGTTGTCGATAAGAGAGGCTGTTGCAGCCTCCTCAAGCGTCATGTCACTCCATGCGTCGACGAAGAAGACGAGCATCCTTGCACTCGGAGTGACGCTTCTGACTCCCAGGTAGTAGGCCGTCATTCCCGACACCACCTCACCAAGTGCGTAGGTTGCAACGTACCCGACTACGGCCTCGTCCTCCTTTATGCGGCCCGTCTCGATGAGCTCGTTGAGCTTCATTCCCGCCGCTACTCCCGTTAGATACCTTCCCTCGTAGATTGCGGCATAGGCATTGTATGTGTTATCTCTTTCGTCGATCCGGCTCTCCGAATTCGTCATTGAGACAAAAAGCGTATCGGGATGAGCATCGGCAACGGAGAGCATATATGGTTCGAAGCCGTAGCTGTTGTTGAATATGATCTCACAGCCGTCGGAAGAAAGCTCGTCATTGGCCTCCCTGGCGCTGTCTGATTCCGTAACACCCTTTTTCGTCACAACCTCAACTCTGTATCCGTCATCCTCAAGAAGAGAGACGGCCCTGTCCATGGCGTCAAGGAAGTTCATCGTATAGCCCTGGTCAGCCTCGTCGTTGATGACAACAAAGCCGACTTTCGTCACATAACCGCTTTCGTGGACCGTTATACTTCTCGATGCCGTATGGATGAGGCCTCTGGAGGAATCCCTCTCTATGACAAGGATGCTCATATCACCGGATTGTTCTATGTTCTCAAGAACGATGGAGCGTTCGCCCGAGGGGATTGTTACGCCGTCGATGATCCATTCATAGCTGCTGCTTTCGTCTCCTCCCTCTGCAGTAAGTGTGACTCTCTCGCCTATGCGTACAACCGGCTCGGAGAGAAGAATACTCAGGTCGTCTTCAGGGACCGATGCATCGGTGAGGATGAGACTTCTGTCCTCAGCTGGAGTATATGAGAAGAAGATTTCCTCCCCGTCTCTGATTTCGAACGTCTCAGAGGCGAGGACAGTACTGTTGTTGTAAGACGAGAGGATCATGAAGGTGTAAACGCCTTCCTCGAGAGAGATCCTGCCTTCCCCGGGCCCCTCGATCTTCACTTCGTCCATACTCTTTTCGAGATTTCCGCTGTAGAGGTGCACCACATAGGAGCCTTCTCCCTCTATACCTATAGACAGATATCCGTTTTCGGGCACTACCTTCTCAAGTGGTATATTGACTGTGGAAGAGTCTCCAGAAGAAAGAAGAACTTTAGCCATTCCCCGGCCGAGAGGAGTGCCGGAAGTGTTCAGAGCCTCAGCTTCAACTCTCCATTCTCCTTCCTCATCAAGCTCACGCGTCGTCATAGTAGCAGGCGAAGGAAGCGTGAAGGAGATCTCCTCTCCGCTTCCGGATGTAAGCAGCACTTTGTAGGATGAAACCCCGGAGAGGCTCCCGCCGTCCTCCATGC
>CAVACS010000159.1:0-5104 GCA_963587105.1 Anaerovoracaceae bacterium
TCAAGACTCAGGACATTAATGTCAATTATGTAACAGTTGGTCAGCTTCTTGAGGGGATGGGGTACAGCCTGCAGGCTAATAGAAAACTTCTACAGGTTGGAGAAAATCACCCAGACCGGGATGCACAGTTCAGAAACATCAATGATACTTGTTTACTGTACATGGAGGATCATCAGCCCGTAGTATCTATTGACTGCAAAAAGAAAGAAAATATCGGAAATTTCTCAAATAACGGAAGAGAATGGCATGAAAAAGGAAAGCCTATCAAGACAAAAGATCATGATTGGGCAACAGAAAAGGCGGCTCCATTTGGAGTATATGATATTGCCAGTTATGAAGGATATGTCAATGTTGGTGTAAGTTCTGACACTGCAGAGTTCGCAGTAAATTCCCTCAGAGAATGGTGGTACCACATGGGGAAAGAGAGGTATCCGGAAGCTACATGTTTATACATCACATGTGATGGCGGCGGAAGTAATGGTACGAGAAATCGACTATGGAAACTGGAACTGCAAAAGTTCGCCAATGAATTGGGTATTGCGATACAAGTGTCTCATTTCCCTCCTGGAACATCGAAGTGGAACAAAATAGAGCATAGACTTTTTAGTCAGATAACTAAAAACTGGAGAAATCAGCCACTCGATTCATATCTTACAGTTGTGAAGCTGATTGAGAGCACAACAACATCTACAGGATTAAAAGTCGGTTGCTCGCTGGATATAAGAGATTATCTGACGGGGATTAAAGTAGATGATGAAACGATGGCCAAATTACACATATTGCGTGATGAATTTCACGGAGAATGGAACTATACGATTCTGCCTGATGAGCATCAGTTTTCAGGTAATGAGAACGAGTAATTTTGCACAAGTATTAAATTAACAGTTCCTAAGTATGTTATGACTTCTTAAAAGAGTGCTCATTCTCTCTCTTCTTGGTAAAGTGAAAGAAATCAGCCTTTTTTCTTTCATTGATCAGAATTCTGAGGTATGTTCAGTCACAGAACAGAACCCGGGCATGGGAATGCAGACGGATATTCCTCTATTATCTCTCCCGGGATAATACAACTCTTTATGTCGAGAAAGCTGATATCACATTGTCGCGTCTCTCCGGGGAATGTGTTGTCCATTTCAGCTTTTCCTCAGAAAGGAGTTTTCGAATCCATAATCTTTATCCTCAGCTGAAGTATAATATCAATTCCCGGTTCCTGAAGAGTAAAATAACGGAATAAAGCCTTCGGTGGTTATATGGACAATTCCGGGCTTTGTTGATTACAGCTGCAGTCCCGATTTTATAAGTGGAGAATATCAGGAAAACAGAGTATGATGTGAGCATGAAGAAAATAACTGTCAACGTACGTTCATTTGAAGATTTAAGAACAAAAGGTGACTATATCTATGTCGATAAGACACAATACGTATATTCTCTTGTTGAAAATGAATTGAACAATTATTACTTTGTCTCGCGTCCGAGGCGCTACGGCAAGAGCCTTATGTGTTCAACTCTTTGTTCTCTCTTCGAGGGGAAACGGGATCTCTTCAAAGGGCTGTACATTGACTCTACTGATTATTCCTTTGAGAAGTTCCCTGTTCTTTACTTCAACTTCGCCGAATACAATACAACAAGCTATGAAGCTTTTTTAAATGATTTCCAGATAGCATTGATCAATAATGCCGGTCTGAACGGCATTGAGATCGAAAAGAGTGAACCTTCGACAATGCTCACTTCATTCCTGACTAAAGCGGGAAAGAAAACTGCAATCATCGTCGATGAATACGATACTCCTATACTTCATACATATAAGAACATTGAGAAGGCAGACAGGATCAGAGATGCTCTCAGCACTTTCTACAGTGTAATAAAGAACAGCGACGAAAAAGTTCGTTTCTTCTTTATCACAGGCATCACCAAGTTCTCTAATATGTCTATCTTCAGTCAGATGAATAATCTCACTGACCTGACGTTCGAAGCGAGGTTTGCCTCCGCATTCGGGTACACGGAGAAGGAGCTTGAAGAGAACTTCAGTGAGTATATTGATTCTTATATGAGCCGCAGCGATAGAGATTATGAGAATCGTGAGGATTTTATCGGATCGATAAGGGCTTACTATGATGGCTATAAGTTCTCCTATGCGAGTGACGAAAAGGTATATAACCCCGTCTCTGTCGGCTCCTTCTTCAATGGAGAATGCAGATTCAGGAACTACTGGAATGAGACGGGTGCCAACACGCTGGCCGTAAATCTTGCCCGGGATTATAATCTGGAATCAATAATTGTTGATAATGTCAGGCTCGACTTTGATTCGATTGTTTCATTCGATTATCTGGACCTGGCAGGAGGGGGAATTAATCCCATGCAGATTCTCTCTCTATTCCTGTTTGCCGGATATCTGACTATCAAGGAAGGCAATGAGAATGTTTTTACTCTTACCTTCCCAAATATTGAGGTCAGAACTTCGTTTACAAGAAGCCTGGTCAAAAGATACTCGGGGATAACCGGAGCCTTCTATGTTGACGAAGCTGAAAAGGCACTCTCCAAGCATGATACTGCCCTTCTTGTGAAGGTATTGAACGCCTACTATAAAGAGCATCCGTATACTCTCCTTGAGAAGGAGAAGGGCTACCAGCTTGCATTCTACTCCTTCTTCGTGATGATGGGTGGAGTGGCAATGCGCGCGGAGGAGACAACGCTCCTGGGGCGTAGCGATATCGTACTCGAGACAAAGAACGATGTATATGTGATTGAACTCAAGCGCGACAAATCAGCAGTAAAAGCCATGGAGCAGGTGAGAACCATGGGATATCATGTGAAGTATGTGAATACAGATAAGACCATCCATATCATCGGCCTGAATCTGATATCTGAAGAACGGCAGATTAACGAGTGGGTGGAGGAGATTGTCGATAAGACAAAAGAGCCGACATTCCTGAAGAGACAGTAATGACGCTGTTCTGCGGGGTATCCGATGGGTCCCCCGGGACAGAGTAACTGTCCTTCCGACTCGAAGAAGCCGTCAGCGGGAGAAGGGCAGAAGAGCCGCATCCCCGGTATCAGATTACAACTGAGTGCAGAAACACAGCCGGGAGGAAGGGAGATGAGCTCTCTTAAATCCTGGTTTCAAAAATGTACCTTTTCAAGAGGAAGGTGCAGAAGTATGGGAATGTGTAGAAATCCCCGTTGAAGCCTGTGTTTCTTGCGCACAGCTTGATGCCGTACTTGATATCGGGATATTTCTCACTCTCTATCAGGGCCCTCAGGGAGGCTGTGGCGCCGTCAGAAGCTTTGACTTCTACGGGAATGAGGGATGATGTGTCCCTGATAAAGAAATCCATTTCCAGTGTAGACTTCTCATTTTTGTAAAAGTAGAGATCATAGCCCTGTTTTACAAGCATATCTGCGACGATGTTCTCATAGATTGCTCCCTTGTAGGCGTTGAAGTTCCTGTTTCTTCTGAGGTCTTCCTGTGCCTCCTCATCCAGACTTGCAATCAGGAGGCCCGTATCTTTGTAGTAAATCTTGTAGACGGATGGATTATAGTTGCCTTTGAGCGGAAGTGACGCTCTTTCCAGAGAGTAGCATACGTTGATAATTCCGGCGTCTTTAAGCCAGTCTACAGTTCCGACATACTCTCTGTTCCTGGCGCCTTTTCCCACCTTTGTAATTTGAAATCGCTTGTTTTCCTTTGCCAGAAAGACAGGAATGTGGTTGTAGATATTCTTTACCTTTGCCTTGTCCAGCCCCTCTACATATTTGACGATGTCTTCTTCATAATCCAGGAGAATCTGCTTCTGAGCTCTCAGCGTCCCCGAGTAATTATTCTGCTCGACGAACAGACGCACGACATTCGGCATTCCCCCAAGTATCATGTATTCTCTGAAGGCGTTCATCCACACGCTGAATTCCGTTTCACTGAAAGGCCGGTTGTCCTTCATATGCTCGAATATGGACTCAATCTGTTCTTCTTTGTATCCCTTCGCCCAAAGAAATTCCTCAAAGTCAAGGGAATGCATTTCATAGTCCTCCTTATAGCCGACGCTTACGGAGGTTACCCTGTTATAGTTGATTCCCAGTAGAGAACCGGAACAGATGACGTCGTATCTGCCGTCAAGTTTGAAGAACTTGAGGCTTGTAGTACAGTCCGGACAGGTCTGGATCTCATCAAAGAGAATCAATGTTTCGCCGGGGACGAATATGAAATCGGGATTGATCAGCGTAATCTCCCTGATGATTGTATCAGGCGAGTAGCCGGAAGAGAAAACCCTCCTGTATTCCGGGGAAGTTATAAAGTTGATTTCAACAAAGCTCTTATAATTGGAAGCGAACTTTTTAATTGAGTATGTCTTCCCGACCTGTCTGGCCCCTCTTATTATCAATGGAAGACGGTCCGGGTTTTTCTTCCATTCAATGAGAAAAGAATCGATTTTTCGTCTCAGATCCATAGTGTCTATCAAGCCTCCCTAGTTGAATATAATGTATGGAATCACATTTTTCCAGCTGTTTTAGTTCACTGCATCACATTTTTCCGGGACTTTAGACCGCAATAATCACATTTTTCTAGAAATCGCCCTCCTGCTCTTATGAAAAGCCTGCGGGTAAATATCCTATGCCTTCTCTCATAATGTATCGTCAGCACTTTCGTTAAAAGCGTGGTGATGAGTCTGTTGTCATATCTGTATTGACGCTGTCTCTTTAGTGCAGAATCCTGCCCTCGGTGGTATATGGCCGTCGGGGGCATTTGTCTTTATTGAGAAGCTCCCTAGTCGAGGAGAGTGCTCTTGGCGCGGCAATTTTTCACTGGGGAATATCTTTCTTGCGAGTGCTTTGGCGTTCTTCAGTCTTCAGCGGAAGATCCAGCGTCTTGACTGTGGTATCTGCAATAGAACGCTTCCTCTCTCATTTGAGTCTTAGACGAAGAATGGGTTACTGAACTATGGTTTTGATATGAAATAACCACCAGTGGATGAAATACCAGAAGAAAAGGAGAGAGCGACTCCTCTCTGGTATCGACACAACACTGAGGAAGGAAACATAGTCGAGAGGAAGGGAGAGGTACTCTCTTATTAATTCCTCTTTCAAGAATGTACTTTTTTCAGAAGGAATGCAG
>CAVACS010000160.1:0-5032 GCA_963587105.1 Anaerovoracaceae bacterium
CATCAAGAGAGGTGTTGTACGTCCATGCAACTCCCCCTCTCCCAATTTCTATCTTTTCAAGGTAATATGCCTTCCTCTTGAGGGCTGAGAAGTCCTCGCTGTAGAGGTTTCTATAGATGCTGTTTCTGTCGAAGTCGTATTTCACGAGCTCCGACACCACTCTGAATGTCACATCCGAGACGTTACCGTATAAGAAGCGTCCCGAATCCGTCACGATTCCTGTAAAGAGTGCCGCGGCCGCTTCTCTGTTGAGAGAGAGGGACATCTCAAGTGCCCACTCTGCCACAAGACCTGCGCATGACTCTCTGCTGCTGTCTATGACCTCCGTTCTGCATATTTTCTCGATGAAGAGATGATGGTCGAAGCGGAGGGTATCACCCGCCGTCTTCCACCTCTCGTCGCTGACAAGGGAGGGTGAGGACATATCGAGGAGGATCGAGAGGGAGGAGGGAAAGAGAGAGTCCTCCACTTCGTCCATCCCCTCCGGGACGATGAATGAATAGCGTGAGGGACTGTCTCCCACCATGTAGACCTTCTTATGAGGGTAGTTGAGAGCTATTATCTCCTTCAATCCCTTCTGCGATGCGATAGCATCCCCGTCGGGATTGAGGTGTCTGTGTATGATTATACTGTCCCATTTCTCGATAAGGCCGAGTGCCTCTTCATAGCTTTTTCTTTCCATTTCTCACAAGGAACGCTTCTGAGAAAGAGAAAGAGAGGAGAGACCCCTCCGGGTCCCTCCCCTTTTTTCGTCAGAGAGAGCTTCTCTCGATCAGCATGATCGGGAACTGGCTGACATCGATCTTGGAGAGACTGTCGCCAAGGATGTAGCTTGTCTTACTTGCCGATATAGTCTCATATGTCTTGTATGTTCCGAGATAGTAGTCAGTGCCGTCGACTGTCGTATAAGGAGTCTTTGCCTCCTCTTCCATCTTCCATACACATACAGGAGTATCACTGAGGGCAGCGCTGCCGCCGGAGATCTCGATGTAGACCTTCTTTCCTTCCTGGATGAAGTACATTCTGAAGCCGCCTTCAGCCTCCTCGAGATAGACGTTGACGCTCTTACCGAGAGATGTTGTCGTTGCAAGATACTTCGTGCCGCTCATATCTCCTGCAAAGTAGAGATCCTTTCCTGCAAGAAGCTGTGTGAGAGCTATTGTGTATGTTCCCTCAAGGTCGATATCACCCGATCTCTCGAGCTCGACGGGCTCGAGTTCATACTCGACAAGATATGCCGGGAACTGACTTCTGCCGATGACGCTTCTGTCGTCGAAGATGTAGCTGGTCTTGCTTGCAGAGATCGTCTCGTATGTCTTGTAGCAGCCGAGATAGTAATCGGTGCCGTCCACTGTCGTTACAGGAACGAGAGACTCCTCGTCAAGTCTCCAGAGACTGCCGTCGTCCGTGGAGAGTGCAGCCTTGCCGTCGATGACAGAGATGTATGTCCTGACTCCGTCCTTCTCGAAGTACATTCTGAAGCCGCCCTCTGCATCTTCAATCTTCACGATTACGCCCTTCATGTACGGGGAGGTCTTGAAGTATTTGCTGCCGCTCATCTCGCCGGCAAAGACGAAGTCCTTTCCTGCGTTCTTCTGGCTTACTGCGAGCATATAGCTCTTCTCTTCACTGAGCTCAGAGGCCTTTTCAAGCTTGAGGGTTGCCGCTTCAACCTTCTCGAGGACAGCCGGGAACTGGCTCACGCCGATCTTGGATGTGTCGTCGAGGATATAGCTTGTCTTACTTGCAGACATGGTCTCGTATGTCTTGTAGCAGCCGAGATAGTAATCAGTTCCGTTCTCTGTCGTTACAGGAACACCTGTCTCTGCATTGAGTGTCCAGAGAGATACTGCCTCATCTGTGATTGCAGCCTTTCCGCCCGTTACAGAGATGTACTTCCTGCCGCCGTCTGTGGCGAAGGAGAGGTAGAATCCACCGTCTGCAGCTTCGACTGTAACATCTGCTGCTTCTTCTGCCTTCATTGTGGTCTGGAGATACTTCTCGCCGCTCATTGCGCCTGCAAAGTAGAGCTGGTGTCCTGTGTTAGCCTGATAGAGGCCGTATTTCACGACATCTCCCGCGACTGCCTCCTTAAGTGTGGAGGCGATGTAGCTGTCAGATGCAGCAGCTTCGAGTGAAAGCGTATAGACGATTTCCCTCTTTTCCGCGCCCGATGTAAGAACGGCTGTAAGCGACACTGTCTGAGCTTCATCCCCGAGTGTGACGGCTGCCTTTCCGCCGTCGATTCTCACTGCGCCGCTCTCGCTTGTCCACTCGATTGTGACGCTCTCATATGAAGCGCCCGAGAGCGGGAGTGTGATCTCCTTGTCCTCTGCAAATGTGGAATCGATGGAGATATTTCCGATTTCAAAATCGATCATCTCAGCGTCCGTCTTCTTCGGAAGAGACTTATAGTTGAATGCATCGGCTGTGACAGGTGTGAGATAGAATGCTCCGTCGTAGATGGAGATTATACCTGTGACGTCTGCAATCCATCCGAGGTGTTCTGCATGTCCCTCCTTGAAGAGAGCCTGGTCAGCCTTTGTGAGAGGACATGTCGAGGAAGATATTCTGACATAGCTCCTGAGACCGTTCTTCTCGAAGTAATAGTAGCCGTTGGATGTATCTTCGCCGCCGACTGTGACGTCAGTGATCGTCACGAGCATCGACTGTCCGACTGTGAGTGCGCTGTCCTTGAGGGAGGAAGCGGCATCATATTGAGCTGTCAGATCCTTAGGTGTGACTGCCTCTCCCGTGGAGAGAATCTCGACAGATGCACTCTTGATCTCATGTGTTCCGGAATAGAGATCCTTGACACCTGTGACTCTTATCGTCATACCCGGCTCGATGCCGAGGGTGACGGGATCTTCAGATGTCGAGTATGCATAGTAGCCGCCGTCTGCATCTTCGAAGTAGATACAATTGTAGCTTGCGTCCCTCGATTTGCTGATGAGAGCCGTGACGACACCCTTTACGACGACTGTCGCGTCGTCAGAGGCAGCAACATATTCGCTCCAGCTCGATTCCTTGAAAGCGGGCACATAGTGTGCAAAGCCGCAGGACGAGGAAACGATGCCGTCTGTGACCGTTGCCGTAAGCGTGTAGTCGATCCTTTCGGGGGTCTTCTCGTCGACATCGACTGTGACTGTCTTTCCGTCTTCGCCGGGGATGAGTGTAACACCCTCCTCTACATCGACCGACCAGTTGACAGTATATGTGACGCCGCTTATCGTAACGACGCCGACAACCTTGTAATCACTTGCGGTTGCCGTGCTTTCTCTTCCCTCGTTGTACATCGAGAAGACGTAACTCTTCGCCTTTTCGACTTCCGACTTGACAGCATTCTCCACTGTCGTCGAAGCACAGGAAACAACGAGCATAAGGAAAATGAGAGCTAGTGAGAGTACTCTGATTCCTTTTTTCATATTATTCTCCTTGATTAACGATTAAAATATCGTCAGTGCTGAAAACATATATCCCGCACGTGCCGAGATAGTTTTCAACTATTCCCCTTACCTCTATCGTCTTTCCGATGAAGGATTCCGCATTGAGGTAATTACCGTCCCCGTCCCTTAACGGGATGGTTCTTACTGTTATCTCCTCCTGCCCCTCTGAACAGTAGAGCGTCAGCGCTCCGTAGTAGGACGAAGACTCGTTCGTGTTGACAAGAGCGTCCTCCACATAGAGAGAGCCGAGAGCCACTGTCGTCGCCTCGAGGGCCTTTGAGACCGCCATTGTCACATCCTCGTCCGAGAGTGCGAACGTAACCGAACCGGAGAGGAGGCTGTAGAGATCGATCCTGTCGTACTCTATTTCATTGTCTGTAGAGATGAGACAGATATTGTCAGGATCATCCTTCTTCATCTCCCTGTATTTGATTCCCGAAACCTGATAGGTCCCGTCACCCTCGTAATACTGCACCGTACCTACGATCTTCACCCTGTTGCCGAGCTTGAGGATCCTGAGGCCGCCTCCCGAAAGGGAGTAGCCGTAGTAGACGCTGAATCCGTACTGCAGTCCGGTCTCCTCGTCTCTATCCTCGATGTAGACGCTGTTGCCGCTGTTGCGGGTGACAACGCCTTCGAAGCTGACCTTGATGCCGTCGTAGTCTGCTGTGTGTGCCCTCAGCTCCTTGAGCGTGAGGGGGATGGAGTCGCCGTAGTAGAAGTCAGGATCACTCTCTCCCGACCATACACACTTCTTCTCCCTCTTCGCCTGTGCAATCGCCGCCTGGCAGTATGTGCCGTAGCGGTTAGATGAGGACGCGGAGGCAATGGCGAGGCCCTCCTCCAGAAGCTCGAGATTGAGGCATCTGTACTCCCCGCCCTCTTCGCTCTGGTACCATACCCAGACAAGGTATCTCGAGCCTGTCGAGTCGAGGTTCCACGCACTGTCGTCGCTTTCGACGATTATGCTTACGGCACTCTCAAGCTTCTCCCTCGTAAACGCGCTCGCCCTCTTTCCCCACGGCTCTATCTTCCCCGTGCTCTCGGGAGTGTTGACGGCAAGGTATCTTGCCTTCAGTACGCCGTCCGGAGAGATGGATGGCGGCACGTTGAAATGTGTCGTGTCACCGTCGACGAAGAGCTTCACCGTCACCGGCGTCTTCTTTGTAGAGGAGGAGAAGTCAAGCTTGAGAGACGATGTGTAGTCCACATGCTCTGTGCTCTCCACTTCTACCGTGGAAGAAGAGAGAGAGCTCTCCCTTTCAGTCGAAGCGCACGATACAAGAAGAAGAACGAGAAGAATCAGAGGAAGAAGCTTTTTCATGTCAGTTCTGGTACTCGCATTCATCCAGGGCATCCTGGAATGCCTTGTCAACTGCACTCACGTCTTGAGCAGGAAGAGATGTCGTTATGATGTTCTGGACCTGGCTTCTTGCCTCGCTTGAACCGTTGAAAGCCGGAGATGTGTAGTAGGCATCCTCCTGCTCGAGACAGATCTTTGCAGAGAGTGCTGCGATATAGTCGCCGCCGTCAGCCTTTGCAACGAACTCCTTGTAGCTTTCGTTGTCGGCAACGCTCTTGAGAAC
>CAVACS010000161.1:0-4999 GCA_963587105.1 Anaerovoracaceae bacterium
GAAAGAAGGTACCTGATTCAGTGAGTTTTCGTGTAATAATTCTGGAGATTCAGGTTTATATCGAGAAGCTTGATGTCAAGCTCGAAGTTCTGGAGCGCAGGTATATTGGAGTTGAAAGCTGTCGATCCTATCTCCTTGCCCCCCCTGACAGAGTTCGAGAGGTATGCATTGAAATACGTGTAGAAGTTACCTCCGAGCCATGTCTCCCAGTCGAGCTGGAAGAACGGGTTGTTCTTCGTAAGGTCTTCTCCGAACCAGTATCTTCTCCCGGCGAACGCAGTTTCCTCTATCCCGCCGACGTCCGTGCGCGAAATATCACCAGTGTAGGTGTGGGCGTAGATGTCGAGGTTTATAGTGCCGTCGAGATCCATTGCTCCGCCGTTGAATGTAAAGGACGAGGTTTTATCAAGCTCATTCCTGACCTCTTCGTATGTAGAGGCAAGATATGACGGAACTGCTGCGCTGTCGAGTGCGTCGACCATCTTTCTCAGTTCGTCTCCGCTCCAGGGACCGGTTGAAGAAGGAACGGCACGGCCCTGTGCTATATAGAGCTTCACTATCTTCTGATAGAGAGTGCTCTCTACACTCCAGATCGTCTGGTCATTGTTCTGGGCAGAAAGAAGGCACAGAACAAGGGAAAGTAACAGAAAGACGGATAATATTTTCTTCATTTGTGAATTCCTTTCGTGGTTAATTCAACCTTGAAGAGTATAACACGAAAAAGAGCCCTTTCTGCAACGAACAAAGTTTTTTTGCCGGATAATCGGCATTTCCCTGTACTTCGGCCCTTACGCCGTAAGTAAGGGAGAATAGAGGAGGATGAGGAGAAAGGTTACACAGAGAGGTATTCAATCATTCTCTCATATGCACCCTCAGCCTCCTTCACAAGGGGAAGAGAAGCATACATATGGTACATACCCTCCCCGACTTCAAGAGTCACATCCGAGCCGAAGGACCTCAGTCTTTCTGCTGTGGATACGGCCGCAGCGGAGAAGACTTCGTCTCCGCCGTATGAGAGATAGGCGCTTCTGACGCCGCTGTAGTTTCCCCTCTGCATGTACCTCATATATTCCGGAAGTTCTCTCCCGCCGGCCATGCCGGAGAATATGTTATCGAGTGCAGTCGTACTCATTATGAGGTCGCTCGAGTTCTTCTTCTCCGCTTCCTTTCTCTCTTCTGGAGTAAGAGCAGAGCCGGGAGACGAAAGATAGAGCTTTCCGGGAAGTGCCGTCCCCTTCTTCTCTTCGTTGATGTACGACATGAGACACAGTGTCATGAACGCACCCGAGGAACCTCCGAGGAATGCAATATCTTCACTTCTGTATGATGTGAGCATGAGAGAATACGTGAGATAAAGCATCTCTACGGCATCGAAGAGGTTGTAACGGGGTGCAAGCGGAAAATACGGGACGGCAACATCACGTCCTGTCTTCTCTGCCGTTCTGAGTGCCGACCGGACCTGGGACGGTGATGGATACTCGAGCATGCCGCCTCCGACAACGAAGATGCAGAGCTGTGAAGATTTCTTCCTGTGCTTTATGAGAAGCACAGGATGGTCCATCACAGTAACCGTTTCAAAATCAAAGCCGTCCCTTTTGACAGAGGGTATCTTCGGCAGAGCTTTATCACTTCCGAATGAACGAACAAGTTCCCCGTACGGCCTTGACATGCGCTTCTGCATTCCGAGAATACGGAAGACTTTCTTTAACAATGCATATTTCAGCGACATAGTCTCACCTCTTCCGGAATTGTTGCATCGGAAGGAAAAATCTTCAAGAGTTAGACTCGGTTAACTTATAAGAGAAGGCTCTATGCTGCCTTCAGAGTCCGCAAGAGGCCTCACTGAAGATTCACCGGAAAAAGGCTCTGGAAACTATCAGACCTTTGTCTTCCTACATCTCGAATCCGGCCTTGAATGCGTGTGACGCAAATGCCGCCTCATAGTCTGAAAGCCTGTACTTTTCGAGGGGCGGAAGCACAACAGAGGAGAGCGTGAGGGCATCGAGCGCAGGCTCGAAGGGACCGCAGCGGCTTCCGACGAGCGTGAGCTCGTTGACGACGACTCTGCCAAGTTCGATGGATGCCTTCGAAGCATACGTGCTCTTGAGAACAACAGTCCCCTTCTTTCTCACGGCATTGAGTGCGCACTCGATTCCCGACGGGTTCCCGACGGCCTCGATCACAACTTCATAACCCTCCTTTTCTGCCTCCTCTGCCGTCCGTCCGAGTGAGGAGAAGAGAGAAAGCTTATCGCGGTGTTTTCCGATAACGGTAAGATTGGCCGCAAGGAGGTGCATTACATTGGCAATGCAGAGTGCAAGTCTTCCGTCTCCGATGACTGCAACTGGCATACCCTTCTCTATCTTCACCTGCTCTGTTATCTCGAAGGCTGCGGCGAGAGGCTCGGTGAAGACCGCTCTTTCAGAGGAAAGCGAATCGGGAACAATGTGAAGCATGTCATCTCTCAGAACCATATACTGGGCAAAGCACCCGTCACGGCTGAGGCCGGGAGTACGGCGGAATGAACAGTGATGAGGGCGTCCCGTTCTGCAGTAGAGACACTCTCCGCAGTTCTCGTTGATCTCGCCGACGACACGCTTTCCCAAAAGGGATGGATTGTCCGTCGATTCGACGATGCCGACGAACTCGTGTCCCATAACGCCCCTGAATGAGGGTCTGTATCCCTTGAGGATCTCCCTGTCTGTCGAGCAGACAGCAGCATAGATAATCCTTATGAGGCTCTCGCCTTCTTTCCTTTCGGGAAGTGGAACATCGCTGCGGTACACCGCCTTTTCTCCGTCGTAACAGACGGCTTTCATGTAACTTTTCATACGACGTATTATCACATGAAGACGAAAGGCGGTCCACATCAAAGAGAACCGCCCGGATTGAATGAGCCTGAGCTCAAAGTGCTATACTCGTCCCCTTAGCCGAAATAGTGACGGATGAAGAGGAAAGGATGGCAACCTCCACCTCTCCGAGGGAGAGCGAGGATGCGAAGGACTCTGACGCTGAAGTGACTGCCGCATCCTTTGTGATGGTGTACTCCCCTTCTCTGAGTGCATCCGATGCGATGAGAATGCCTGAGGATACAGTATTCTCGGGAACTGTAAATGCCAGGATCACGCTGCCGTCACTGTCGAGCAGGGCTATCGTATCACCTGCAGAGAGCGATCCCGCAGCGCCGCCGAAGCCGCCCTCGGATTTTCCCATCTCAGCACCCTGGGGAAGTTCGGGAGCCTCACCGTTTTTCTGGAAACCGCCTCCGAATCCGCCCTGTGGCATTGCAGACGAGCCATCCGGCATCTCGGGAGGTGTCATAGCGCCGTTCAGGCCGAAGCCTTCCTCAGTACCGCCCGGGATCTCGGGAGGTGTCACAGTGCCGTCCAGGCCGGAAGCTGCCTCAGTACCGTCCGGCATCTCGGGAGGTGTCACAGCACCATCTCTACCTTCTTCTCCTCTCATGAAAGGAGGATTGCCGCCGCCCATGTTCATCGACATTCCGCTGTAGAGGTAGTATCCCGTGGACGAAGCCGCCTGTGGAAGGTTGTTCGTTCCGCCGAGCGCTATGAGTGTTCCTCCGTTATATGAGAAGTTCGAATCATTGTCACAGTCTATACCGCCCTCCGGAACAGCGGCGCCGAGTGCAATCAGCACTCCTCCGTTCATCGTGATCGTTCCGTTGCTGTCAACAGCATCGTTTGCCGACGAATGAGCGTAGATGAGACCGCCGTTGATGACGATGTAAGCCGAGCCTTCTTCACTGACGTTTATTGCATCATCGGTAGTGTTGAGCACAATCTTGCCGCCGTTGATCGTCACGCTTCTCTTGCCCTCGATTCCTTCAGGCGAGACACCGTCGTTGGCATCTGCAGAGGAATCCTCCCTGGGGGCTGCATACGTCGTTATTGTGATAAGACCGTTGTTGATGAAGACGTCAGCCGACGGATCGTTCTCACTCGAGGATGTGTCACCGTCCTCTGTCGTATCGAAACCGGCTGTGATTCCCTTGCCGGATGTGTTGATCACGATCTCGCCGCCGTTGATGAGGACATAACCCTTGCCTCGGCCCGATTCGCTCTCATCACCCTCGACCTTTATACCCTTGTTCTCCATGCCCTCGGTCATGTTGAGACCGGTGATTGTGACAGTACCCGCATTCTGGACATAGCCGTTCACAGGCTTGATTCCCGTACCGCCGCTTGTCGTGCTGTCGAGTGTTACATTGATATTTCCTCCGTTAACGACAATGACGTCATCCGATACGATACCGTTCTTCGTCACGGCATATACATCGAGGCTGCCCTCTCCCGAGATGACAAGTGCGCCCGAAGCCTTGAAGACATTGGTCTCCGTTCCGCTACAGCCCGTAAGGGAGTTCTCTCCCGAGAGTACAACAAAGCATGTCGTACTGCTCTTGAGCTTGAGTGCCTGCTCGTCACTATCTGCAGACGAAGTGATTGTAACGCCGTCGAGTGTGAGCATGTAGTCATTCTCTTCACATACAACCGTTACGCCCTTTTCACTGACGCCTGTAAGGACGATGTTGTATTTTCCGCTTCCAGCAACCGTGATAGTAACCTTCTTGCTCTTCTCCTCCACGGTGACTGCACCGTCGTTGTAGCTCTCCGAAAGCGCAGAGAGGTCGATTTCAACACTCTCGTACTCCCCGCTGTCGAACTCATACAGCGAACCATCATACGTTGAAGGCATCTGGTCCGAAGACGGAGTGACCGTTTCTCTTGCCTCGTCGTCTGTGATCCATCCCTCGAGAGAAGAGGTGAAAGATCCGGTCAGTCCCGACTGCACGGCGCCCGTTGCCGCGCTAGTATTCTCGGCAGAAGGTGTTGCCGCTCCGGATGCACACGAGGAGCAGAGTATCGACAATACCATTATTAAAGAAATGATTGATACAGTAGTTCTCTTTCTCATTTTTCTGTTCTCCTGGTAGGGCAATTGCATAATGTCTCCCAAGGATAGCCACCAAGAGGGTAAAACG
>CAVACS010000162.1:0-4939 GCA_963587105.1 Anaerovoracaceae bacterium
GGTGCCTTTTTCTATCTATAATGTACGTGATAAACCTCCAGTTGTCAAGATTTGATGAAAGAGCACCTGCGACGCTGTTTCTTATTCTTCGAGCAAACACACTCTGCATATTCATTGTTACGAAAAAGATTTATCTCAAATACAACTTGATAATAAACCCCTTTAGAGTTATGTATATGTCATGAAAAAATATATAGTCACGCATCAAAGGCAGAGCCTTTCTACATTGAGGGACATCCAAAGAAAAACGGGTGTCTCTCTTTTTTTATACCTCGATACCGCCAAAACATCCTTTCTGTGGACAGAAAGTGAAGAGGACATACCGAACAAAGACCCCGTTTTTTGTCGCCATATACAAGTGAAGAGAAGAAATTTTAGGGTCGGAACCGAAAATACCCCTTCTGGAATGTCCCTTTAGATAGTAGAGGGGAAAAGTTTTTTTCGAAGGGAAGACTTGGAGAACAGAGATGATAAGAACAGCAGCATATTGCAGAGTAAGCACTGAAATGGAAATACAGGAAGGCTCCTATGACATACAGGAGAAATACTACAGAGACCTCATCTCCAGTAATAGAGAGATGATTTTTGTCGGCGTTTACGGGGACAGAGGGTGTAGCGGCCTCACAACTGAAAAACGACCAGGATTACAGAAACTCATTGATGACTGCAGAGAGGGAAAAATCGACCTCATCCTCTGTAAGAGCATTTCGCGCTTTGCCCGCAACATGGCGGACTTTGTTGAGATGATGAGAGAGCTCAAGAGCCTTGGAGTTAATGCCTACTTTGAGAAGGAAGGAATAAATACCGAAGATAAGAGCTGTGATTTTATCCTCAAGGTCCTTGCGATTGTTGCAGAGGAGGAGAGTCACAGTATCAGTCAGCACTGTATCCAGAGCCACGTGCAACATGCCCAAGCCGGGAAGCCTTACGGACAAATCGCATACGGCTACTATAACGGAGGAAACAACAAATGGGTCATAAATGAGACGGAGGCCAAGCGTGTGAGGAAAGCATTCGAGATGGCGCTCGATGGGAAGCCGTACCCCTCAATCGTAGACACCCTCAATGAGATGGAAGATGAACCCATCTGGACTCAACCAAAGGTGAAAGCAATCTTAAAGAACCTCGTCTATATGGGGGACTACTACTCACATAAGTACGTTGCGGTTGTTCCCGGTAAGTGCGTGAAGAACAACGCTATCAGAGATAGGTACTACCTCTCCAGCCATCACGAGGGGATTGTATCTAAGGAAACATTCAATCGTGTTCAGGAAATTCTCGAGAGAGGATTACTTCAATCAAATCGAAAATGGAAAGAAGAAGATATTCGTTTCATGAAAGGAGGAAAGTAGAATGCAGGTAGTCACAAGAATAGCACCGACAAAGGTGGTAACACCTATCGCCCCCACTAAGATAAGAGTTGCCGCGTACTGCCGTGTCAGTACAGATAACGATGCACAGCTGGACAGCCTTGAGAATCAGATAGAGGGTTTCCAGAAAGAGCTCTCAAAGCACAATAACTGGGAAATGGTGAAAATCTACGCTGACGAAGGCATAACAGGAACATCTGCAAAGAAGCGCCCTCAATTCATGGAGATGATGGCTGCGTGCAAGGAAGGAAAAATCGACCGTATCATCACAAAGTCCATCAGCCGATTTGCACGTAATACTCTCGACTGTCTCGAGTATGTGAGGGAGCTTAAGACTTATGGTGTCAGCATCTTCTTCGAGAAGGAAAACCTCGACACAGCAAACAGCATTTCCGAGATGATGCTTTCTATCATGGCTTCCTTTGCACAGGAGGAGAGTAGAAGCATATCAGAAAACCTTAAGTGGGGAATTAGAAAGAGGTTCGAGGAGGGGATTGAAATTAAGGTCCCTCTATACGGCTATAGACACTCGGGGAAAGAGTCCTTCCAGATTGTCCCCGAAGAGGCAAAAATAGTGAGGGAAATATACGAGCGCTATGTTCATGGGGAAGAACCTCTTCTGATACTGAACGACTTGATAAAGCGCAGGGTGACAGCACCATCTGGGAAGAAGTGGAACAGACTGCAGATAGATAGAATTCTGACGAATGAGAAGTACTCGGGGGCGTCAATGATGCAGAAGACATTCGTTGTTGACCATCTGACACACAGGCAGGTGAAGAACAGAGGCGAGGTTCCGATGTTCTACCTCGAAGATGCTCACGCTGCTATTATCGAGAAACACCTCTTCGACCAGGTACAGACAATAAGGAGAATGAAGAATACTCAGAATCGGAACTCCACTTACCCCTACGGTGAGATGCTGAAGTGTCCACACTGCGGTAAAACGCTCGTTCAGGGTTCCTTAAGCAACTTCTATTATAACGGCCACACTATAAAGAACGGTGGATGGGGATGCTATGGAGATGGTGGATGCAGATCATATCTCCTTATGAGGAACGTCCTTGATGAAGCACTCCTCAAGGCCTACACATTAAAGTTCTTAGATAGAATTGATAGTGTCGAATTCTACTGGATTGATGAGAAGATTGACGCAATTACTCTCACTGACGATAAAGTCACAATCAAGTGGAAGGACGGCACGGAGAGTAAGGAGAAGCTCAATTATCCTAAGGCAGAGCTCAACCCAGAAGCATTTGCATCAACATATAACGCATACATCGGTCGTATGAGAAAAGGTGAAATCAAAAAACGTAAGAAGAATCTTATGGGCTTGAAGGAGAAAGTATGACAATAACAAAAATACCCGCAAAGAGAGAGAACACCAAATCCAGAGTAGCTGTCTATTGCAGAGTCAGCACAGCACAGGATGTGCAGGAAGACAGCCTTGAGATGCAGAGAGATTATTACACCTCTCTTATCTCCGAGCGTCCCGATTGGATTCTCGTAGGTGTTTATGCAGATACACGCTCGGGTCTCTCTGCCGAGAAAAGGCCCCAGTTCATGCAGATGATTGATGATGCCCTTGGTGGGAAGATAGACCGTATCCTTTGTAAGAGTATCTCCCGTTTTTCCCGTAATGCCGTAGAGTGCAGAAGATACATCGACCTTTTGAGAATGAAGAACATAGCCGTCGAGTTTGAGAAGGAGAACATCAAAACAGACGACCAGTCGGGTACATTTATTCTGTCCCTCATGTCTGTTGTAGCTGAGAACGAGAGCAAGTCAATCTCAGACAACATCAAGTGGGGCTATCAGTCACGATACTCGCGTGGAGAGTACACCCTCGGTAATAACCGTATCCTCGGATACGACACAGTAGACGGTAAACTCGTCCCGAACAAGGATGCAGATGTGGTAAGAAGAATCTTCAGAGAATATGCAGAAGGAAAAATCATCTCTGATATCAGCAGGGGGCTCTTCGAGGATGGAATAGTTACCAGAAATGGGAAAGCACTGAACCATGCAGTTCTGAAGTACATCCTCTCGAATGAAACCTACAAGGGGGACAAGGAACTCTGGAAGACAAAGCCACTGGACCTTTTTACGAAGAAACCCGACCTCAACAGTAAGAGGAAGAGCATCTACCTTCGCGATGACCATGAGCCGATTATTGACGACCTTACCTGGTACAGCGTGCAAGCAAAGCTTAGAGAGAAAAAAGATCTCAATAAAAGAGTAGGCCACCTCGGTGGAAATATGCACTTCCTTTATGGAAAGGTTTTCTGTGCCAAGTGTGGAGAGCCTTTTACCAGACGCACATATACCAGCAGCCCTGGTGTTAAATCAAAGATGTGGATGTGTCGTAAGCGTTTCAAGGGGAAGGGATGCAAGGCGGAGATTATTAAAGAGGATGAGCTCTTAAGTTTCATCACAGCCGACCTTGGTTGGGAGGCTTTTGACGAGAAGAGGTTCACAAGTGAAATAAGTAGAGTCGTTATAGACGGAAAGAAGATAACCATTGTTAAGAAGATGTAAGAGAAGCACGGGCCCTGAAAAGCTCGTGCCGATTTTTTTTGCCCGAAAGTCTACTTTTGATACTTCTTCATGAGAGACTTGAGGTTCTCTGCATTCTTGACGATGATCTTCGATTCCTTCTCACTGCAGTCGAGGAGAAGGTAGGAGAAATCATCCTCGTGTTTTGATTTTCCCTCTGCATTTCTAAAGAGAAGGCTGTCTACTAAAATGTCCTAGAATGATACTTCGAGGGCATTTGACAGTGCGATGAATGTATCCAAGCCTACTACTCTCGTGCCGGTTTCTAGGGGAATAGCGAGGTTCCAAAAGAACGGGTTTACAATTCTTCCTCAAAGCTGGATCAGTATGTTCGGAGATAATCCTTATGCCGATATTCTTCATAGACAGGGTGCGTCACCCAGGTGATGAGCCTATAGAGAAGGAGCTGTATTGGTGTTGACAAAAAGCGGTAAAAACTCTATTCTTCGGACTCAAGAAACGCATCTAAACCACTTACGTGGATGCGACCCAGCTTCTTGGGTGTTTTCCATCAAAGTTAAAGAGAATAGATTAGAAGATTGGGCCCCTAGGTGCTCCTAAAGATGGACACAAAGCTCAAATAACTCTTTATGTTATAAACAATTAACTCTTAATCTGCCCGGCATATGCCGGTTTGTTGCGCCTGTTCTTACTTTTTAAACCCTAAGGTAGCGAAGGCGAGGAGAAATGGCCTCCAGTGCAATTACTTGTAATATAATAAAATAGCAGAGTGGGGAATTCCCCGCCGAGGGTCAAAAACGGCATTGCCGACATATCAATCTCAGGGTGATTGGTATAGTGGGGTGGAATCCCGTCAAATACCCTAGGAAATAGGGGTTTTGAGGGTTTTTGGCATGTTTTTTACGGCTCTGAGGACATTGAATCACCCCATTAGTGATATGCTGACGTGGTGAGGGGCGGAAGCTAAAGAAGGGGCGTAACTCGTTTTGGTAGAAGGAAAAGAGGGGGCGTGAAGCCTCCTTGGCTGGATATCAATATGAGGTGGGTTGCGA
>CAVACS010000163.1:0-4909 GCA_963587105.1 Anaerovoracaceae bacterium
GAAAAGAAATACTACGAGCCTTATCTCAAGGACAGAAAGCCTATTCATCTCTTGGAAATCAACTTCTCCACAGAGGAGAAGAATATCGTGGAGTGGAAGGAAGAAACCTTATAACCCGGAGGTGCAGTTGAGTCCAGGGTATGAATGATACTCCTGACTCCGGGCAGTGCATATCTTTATGTTTTTCTGATTGTTTTTTTGTGGTATGATGAGGTTGTGGAGGCAGAACGTGAAAAAGATAGAAACCGGCAACAGCTCCTTTGAGAAACTTATCACAAAAGACAATCTGTATGTCGATAAGACAGGGTACTTATATGATCTTCTCACTGATGGTGGAACTTATTACTTCCTCTCGCGCCCCCGCAGATTCGGCAAATCTCTGACGCTGAGTACACTTGAGGCTATCTTCAAAGGAAAGCGTGAGCTATTCAAAGGGCTCTACATAGAGAGTACGGATTATGACTGGAAAGAGTATCCTGTAATACATTTAAACTTCAGTGATATTGCATTTAAGAGTGCAGATGAACTTGAAAGCAAAATCCGGATTGCTCTTTTGAGAATCGCCAGACAATATGATATTTCTATTGATGCCGGATATGCTTATGATGATGTGTTGAAGACATTGATTGAGGAACTGTACAAAAAAGAAGAGGTCGTTATTCTCATCGATGAGTACGACAGTCCCCTCTCGAACAATATCAACTCAGACAAGATTGAGGAAATAAGAAACGTTATTAAAGGATTCTACTCTGTCATCAAATCCCATGATGTTTATTTACGTTTCTGCTTTATTACAGGCGTCACAAAGTTCTCCAAAGTCAGCATTTTCTCGGCAATGAACAACCTCATGGACATTTCGGTCATGGATGATTATTCCTCTCTGTTCGGATACACCCAGGAGGAACTTGAAAAGTATTTTGCCGAATACATCGAGGACGGAGCAAAGAAAAACGGTGTTACAAGAGAAGAATACCTCGGAAAGCTCAAATACTGGTATGACGGTTATCGTTTTACAGTGAAAGGTGAGGCTGTCTATAATCCTGTTTCTATAGGCTCTTTCTTCTGTATGGGCGGAATGAACTTTATGAACTACTGGATCCAGACTGGTGGTATGACAATGCTTCTTGCCGAGGTTGCAAAGCGTGTGAAGTTTGATGTATCGGTTACGGAAGAGACAAGAATTTCTATGGAAAAACTTCACACTGTAGATATTATCCAGATGGCACAGACTGAGGTGAGCAGATATAACTTCCTCTCCTTGTTGTATCAGACGGGGTATCTTACGATAAAGGAAGCTGTTCCTGTAATGGGCAGCTATCTCATAACACTTGGGTACCCTAATGAGGAGGTCGAGAAGGGACTTAACGAGATTCTGCTTCCTGCATATCTCGGCTCTGCATCAAGAAGTTTTGACAGCCTTGTCCTGTTGGACTACTTTGACATGGGAAACGTATGTGAAGCAATGAAAACCCTGATCTCGATATTCGCTGCTATCCCGTACTACGAACTCGTTTTTGACAGAGAGAGCGCATGGCATGCAGGCTTTGTATGCATGATGAACATCCTCGAGGCCGACATCATAGCGGAGGCTCCGACAAACAAGGGACGGATAGACTGTGTTCTGAAGTGCCCCGGACTTATCTACATCATCGAATTCAAGTTTGACCAGAGTGCAGATAAGGCGATAGAGCAGATAAAGGAAAAGAAATACTACGAGCCTTATCTCAAGGACAGAAAGCCCCTTCATCTCCTCGGAATCAACTTCTCGACAGAGGAGAAGAATATCGTGGAGTGGAAGGAAGAAACCTTGTAGGGCCCGGACCGGCTCTGACAAGTGCGGCGTTGTCTCAAATGGTTTGAAAGAGGCTTATGGCTGCCTTTTATATCTGGCATCGCACTTGGCTGCGGCATTCTGATATCAGGTACAGCCCGGCGGAAAGGCTATCTGACTCTTCTGCCGTCTGACCAGACTGCCCTTATGTTCCTGTCGTCCATGTTGTATATTGCTCTTTCGAGTCTTTCTTCGGGTGTGAGAGGGTGCGGGCTTTCTATCATCGAGGAGTCATCCACGACGATGGCGTGAAGCCTGTTGCCCTTCCCGAAACCCGGCCTGTCACCGAAGAGAATGTGTCCCGAGGTGGTTCCGAGCCAGTAAGCTTCGGCGGCGGAAAGCGGTCGGGAAGCGGCGCTGTCATACATGCTTCTGACCTTGCTTGCCTTTATGGACGACGTCATTACTCTGTACATCGCTTTCTCCGCCCCTGCAGCCACATCGCTTCCGAGTGTCACCCTCACGCCTTTGTCGATCATATGTCTTATCGGGGCGACTCCGCTCATTATGTTTATATTCGAATCTGCACAGTATGCCGCGACGACGGAGTGCAGGGCCATCTGCTCGATCTCCCTCTCGCTTGAATGGACACAGTGAGCCATTATGGTGTTTTTCTTGAAGAGCCCGTACTTGTCATATGTCTCCCAGTATTCGCTGCACTCCGGGTGAAGTGATTTCACCCATTCAATCTCCCGCGGGTTCTCTGAAAGGTGTGATTGGACTGGAAGATTTCTTTCCTCTGCAATTTCTCCAAGCCACTTCATCAGTTCATTGGTGCATGACGGGGTGAAACGGGGTGTTATTATGGGCTGGATGTGTGTAAAGGATGATGAGGAATCGAGCCATCTCAGCGTTTCTTTCTTCGACTCCTCTGTCGTCTCCTCAAGGCCTTCTCCTCCGTTACGGTCCATATTGACCTTTCCGACATAGCCGCAGATTCCCGCCTTCTCGAACTCCTCCATGAGTATGAGCGTCGAATCGGTATGAAGGGAGGAGAATGCCGAGACTCTCGTCGTTCCGTTTGCTATCAGGTCGGAAGCGAGGCGTCGGTATATCCTCCTGGCGTATGCTGTGTCGCAGAGCCTCCGCTCTGCGGGGAATGCATAGGATGAGAGCCATTCGATAAGGCTCCTGTCCATTGCCGTTCCTGTCAGCGGGTATTGAGGTGCATGGAGATGCATGTCACAGAACGACTCCAGGATCAGGGCGTCGCCGTAGTCCTCTATTGCAGCGTCCATAGAAGAGGGGAGGGACGAAAAGACGCCCTCTATCACACCGCTGTCGTCGATGACGAGGGCGCCGCGGGGTGTGACTTTTAGAGTGCCGAACTCTACAGCTTCGATTATTGTTCCTTTGATTACTCTCATATACTTTCTCCTCTGACACTCATAGCCGGGACCTCAGGCGGTCTGTAGAGACTTCCGCACCATGACAGCGGAAATATATGAGATTTTCCTCTGTCTTTTTTACCTTATGTTTTTCTTTTTTTCCACATCTTTTTTCATTATTCTGCTTATCACGGCCTTTTTCATGGTTATAATCTTATCGTGAGGTTTGTATGAGAGCTCTTATAATCGGCGGTAGCGGAACAATCAGCAGTTATGTAGTGAAATCCCTCGTGGAGAAGAAATGGGATGTCTGGGTCCTCAACAGAGGCACGAAGAAGGACCGTCTTCCTGAAGGCGTCAACCTTCTTGTTTGTGATATCAACAACGAGAAGGAGGTGGAGAAGATTCTCGGGAGCCTCACCTTCGACACAGTATCGGATTTCGTGGCATTTACTCTGAAGGATGTAGAGAGGGACTACCGCCTCTTCAGGGGAAGGACAAGGCAGTATATCTTCACATCTTCGGCATCGGCCTACCTCAAGCCCTGTTCCAACTACATCATAACCGAGGGCACCACGCTCCAGAACGGGTACTGGCAGTATTCGAGGGACAAGATCGAGTGCGAGGATTACCTGAGAAGCAGGTCTATGAAGGATATATTCAGCGTAACAATCGCAAGGCCGAGCCACACATACTCGGAGTATTCGATTCCATTCGGGCTGCATGGCAGCAAAGGCTCCTGGCAGGTTGTGAAGAGGATGATGGAAGGTAAGAGAGTTCTCGTTCCCGGTGACGGAACATCGCTCTGGACGCTGACTCACAGTAAGGATTTCGCCGTGGGATATACCGCTCTTATGGGGAACACCCATGCCTACAATGAGGCATTCAATATCACGGGAGACGAGGTTCTTACCTGGAACCAGATCTATCAGTCGGCGGCGGATGCACTCAAGGTGGAGTTCAAGCCGTATTATGCATCGTCTGTCTTCCTCGGCTCCGTCGGCATGAAGTACGGCTATGATTTCACAGGCGCACTTATCGGAGACAAGGCCAACAGCGTCGTCTTCGACAACTCGAAGCTGAAGCGTGTCGTTCCCGAGATGAAGACGACCATTCTCTTCCACGAGGGAATAAGACGGTCCATTGAATACTACCTTTCTCATCCCGAGATGCAGAAGGAGGACAAGGAGTTCGATCTTTTCTCGGACAGGGTCATAGCCGCTCTCGATGAAGCGGAGAGGAGAGTGTAGTCACTCTTATTCAGCATTCTTCTTCTTTTCTCTGACCCGTTTCCTTACACTGTGTCAGAAGGTATTCGATCTGTCCGTGTCTATTCTGACGTCATCACCCGCCCGGCGTAAAAGAGCTTTCTGCCGGTTCTGAGCGGATAACTCTTCTCTCCCGTCAGCAGAATGACCCCGGAATGACGAGAGAGGAGCTTTCTTATTCAAGCTTCGAATTTGAATGCAGATCTGAATAACACCCGCCGATTGAAGAAGAAAAGGGCAGACTCCGGCCTACTGAGGCTTTGAAGTCTGCCTTATGACATCCAAATGTAATGCTGCAACAAAGCTATGCAGGGTCAGTCTTTGGAGTTGATTCTGCCTGACAGATTTCAGGCCGGATCCTTCTTCTTTTTCTTCTTCTTCATCGAAGCTGCCAGTTCCTCGACAGTGGAGAGAGGAAGATCCAATGTTTTTGCAATATCACTCAAGGAACTGTCTCCAAGAGCTATAAGCTTCTTTGCTGT
>CAVACS010000164.1:0-4903 GCA_963587105.1 Anaerovoracaceae bacterium
TCTGGACATCGCAGATAAAGAATACGAAAATAATCCGCCGAAAGACTATTTCAGAAAGGGATTCAACCTCTGCAGAAAGATGAGAGAATATGTGGAGTCGGAGTTAAGATTTCTTTCAACTCCCGGACTTCCCTCAAACAACAACTGCGCCGAGAGGATGGGCCGGAAGATAAAGCGGAAGATGAGGGCTATGACTACATTCCGCTCCGAAGAATCTGCCGTACAAACCTGCCAGGGACTTTCGGTCATTTATACCGCCAGTGCAAAGGGTGAGAACATCTACGAAAAGATGGTAGAGATATTCGACAGGCCGAGTCCGCCACCTGCCCCTGTCGTAGTTGCTTCACCAGATCCTGTCCCTGACTCCGGCCCTGATGAAGCCTCAGCTTCAATGTCAGACGGGCAATCCGAGACGCAACAGTAACTTCCCAAACTATATGCTTGAAACAAGACTCGTTCGAGGGCGGGTTGAATTGTCATGAACCCCTAATTGTTAAATCGGGGGTGTGAATAGTAACCTTGTTGAAAAAGGACCACGCCCTTCTTCTTTTCGGTTATAATCACCTTCAGGAGATAATATATGTCAGTGCTTGTTTTCGGTTCAGTCAACATAGACAGGACTTTCCGCCTTCCGAGATGGATAGAATGCGGTGAGACAATATCCTCGCTCTCCCTTTCGACGCAGGCGGGGGGAAAGGGTGCCAACCAGGCAGCGTCTCTTGCCCGGGCCGGCGGGAGTGTTAAGCTTGCAGCGACCATCGGACCCGACGGACTCTGGATAAAGAATAAACTCGATTCGTACGGGGTCGACACTTCGCTCATGCGCGTGAAGGAAAATACATTCACCGGTACGGCGACAATCCTTCTTGACGAGAAGGGACGCAACTCCATCGTCCTCTACGGCGGAGGCAACAGGGAGAACGACGAAGAATATATAAGAAAGGTCTTCCAAAGTTTCGGCGAGGGCGACTGGCTTGTAATCGAGAACGAGATAAACAATCTCCCTCTCATCATCGAATCGGCCCATGAAAGGAAGATGAGAATCTGCTTCAATCCCTCCCCCTTCGAGGAGGAGCTGTTATCTTTAGACTGGTTCGGGATCGACCTTATCGTCGTGAACGAAGTCGAGATAGCACAGCTCATGAAGGGAAAAAGCGGAAGCTGGGAGGAGATTCTCACCTCCGCCCACGCTCTCTTCCCCGCTTCTTCAATTCTTCTGACGCTCGGGGAGGAAGGCTCCATGTTCCTCGACAGGAAGGGAGGAGAGATAATATCGAGAGCGATAATCAGAACAGATGTCGTCGACACGACAGGTGCCGGTGACACCTTCCTCGGCTACTTTCTCTCGTCCATCATCGGAGGTCTGACACCACAGAAGGCACTCGAAAGAGCAACACGCGCTTCGTCGATTGCCGTCTCGCGCTCAGGTGCAATGGATTCGATTCCGCTGAGAGGCGAAGTGGACTGATTACATAGCCCTTACTTCAGCCCAGATGGCCTCATCCACCGGGATACCGTTCTTCATGTTGTCCGACCGCGTCTTCTCCATCCCCTCACCCGGTGTATGAACAGGGTGATCCGGATCGCGTGGAATAGATGAGCGGATATCAGAAAGGGTATGGCCGATTCTATCCTCGATCTCCTTTCTGTCGGGGAATGCCGAGAGGTTTATTGCACAGAAGAACTGGCTCACCCCTGTCTCGGGACCTTTGCCGACGTCGCTTGTACTCAGTCCTCCCGAAACCGCGCTTGCTATGAGATCCAGGAGGATCGAGAGTCCCGAGCCCTTCCAGAAGCCCATCGGCATGACGAGCATCGACTCGATTACATCGGCGGGTTTTCTCGTTACTCTGCCCTCTCTGTCGTACCCGGCATCGACTGCAGTCTCCTTACCCTCTCTCCTGAGGTTATCGAGCTTTCCGTATGAGAACATCGACATTGCAGAGTCGAAAAGGACGACAGAACCTTTATAAGGAACGGCGAATACCGCCGGGTTATTCCCGATCTTCCTCTCCATGCCGCCCCAGGCCGGCATGTTCTGCATCGTGTTCGTCCACAATATACCTATACAGTCCCTCTCGGCCGCCATTATGCCGTAGTTCCCGGCTCTCATCCAGTGATTGGTATTCGAAAGTCCCACGACGCCGACGGTGTACTGACGCGCTAGCTCTACAGCCCTCAGTGTAGCAGTAGCGGCATTGAGCATTCCCGGCCCTCTCTGTCCGTCCCAGCGCTCGAGAGAACCGGAAGAGAGCGTCCTTACCGCTCTCTTATCGACATCGACTATCCCGCTCTCGATACTGCGGATGAAGGAAGGAAACCTGTTGAGGCCGTGCGAATAGACGCCGTCAAGGGATGAGGAGGCAAAGAGACGCGCACAGAGCTTTCCGTCTTCTCCCCTGAGTCCGTGTTTCTCCAGAACCCTCTCGAATTCCCTCTTCATTACATCAAACTCGACTCTCATAATCCACCTCCGTCAGGCTTTGAAACAATATAACAGTAACGGAAGGAACCCTCAATAAAGAGGGCTGAAAAAAGGAAAGGGAGAGAGCAGAAAGAGGGCAATGGCCCGTTTTGTCCCCGATTGGTGGGGGTTTTAACAAAAAAAATGATGAAAGTGGCATTTAAAGCTATTAAAAAAGTAGCAGAGTAGCGTTTACAATTTGAGTAAGGACAGCATAATGATTTATACTACAGATCTAAACCTGGGGGATAAAACCCTCTCCCTGATGAAGGAAGCGGAGACTTGTCTCCCGTACATATATTCTTTCTTCGCCTTCGCAGACCGGCAGAACAACATCGAATGCGCAATAAAACCGCTCTCCGCAAAAGGAGAGAAATACAAAGCGAGTAAAGAGCAGCAAGAGATCATCGAAGCCTTGACTTCCACTCTCAAGGAATTCGAAGAGTATTACGGCGACGGGGAGTATGAGAAGTATTTCTCATCGTCATTCAATTACTATCTCGAGAAGTACAATGCACCCGGGAGCCTTCAGGTCCGCCTTCCCTCGCCTCTGAAATACACTGAGAGAGCCGCTTCTCTTGTCCGCTCGATATCCACGCTTCTTTACTCCTATGCTTCGTTCAAGAAGAATAAGAATGAAAAGATAGTGCGCGGCATAGACTCCCTCATATCGATGAAGTCGTATTTTCCGGCCAAATACTATGTTCCCGTCGAGGGAAAGCTCGATGAAGAAAACAGACTCCTCTTCACGAAGGAGATGAAGATCAGAAGAAAAAACTCCTTCAACGGCCCTCACAACGCCGCAGTAATCGGAAAACACGAGATCAGAAGGAGTGAAATCAGGACAACGGAAATACTCGACAGTCTTTTTGAATACGGACTTGTTGAAGAGAACGAGAAAGGATTTCTCGCTCTCACAAGAAAAAGCGAACTGCTCTCAGAGATCAACTCCTACGGCGTCATATATTTCAGAGACATAAAGAGGGAAGGCATGGAGAACGCCCTTCTCAGCCTCAAGGATGAGGGATGTGTGGAGGAATCGGGAATGTTCTTCTCCCCCGACGAGAGAGCACTTCTTTCCTATGTGCTCGGCTCGGGATACGAAAACTCCCTCTCACTTTTCTCATACTATACGACAGAGAAGAGAAAGGACGAGGAAAAGGCAGAGAGCGACTACCTTCTGCTCCTTTCGATCATGACAGCGATCATGCTAAAGGTCCTGGAGGAGATTTCTATTATCCCCCAGACAGTCGTGAAGAGTCTCAGAAACCGTAAATCAAAATAAATAGAAAAGGGGGCGGATCTTACTTTCCGCCCCGTATTCTCTACATCAGAGTAACTGTCTGGAGATATTCCCTCTCCTCACCCTTTTCCAGCACTCTTATTCCCGTCTTCTTCTCGATATCGGAGCCGTCGGTTTCAACCTGTCCCATGCCGTCCCAGAACTCGATACAGACAAAGTCGTTTCCGCCGCCCTGGGGAGCCCAGATTATGAGATATCTGAAGCCGTCACCCTTTATTCTTGTAAAGACGCCGTTTTCATCTCCGACAGAGACTGTGGATGATGAGAGAGTATCGAGATCGAGGATGAGCGACGAGGAGTCGATGACGCCCCTGAGGGAGAGTCTGTCACCCGAGACTGCACTGCCCTTTACACTACCGTCCTTCTGGCTGAAGGCACCGGCCTTCTCCTTATTCTCGAAGAACACGAAGCATTCCTCCTGCTTCTTCAAAAGTGCATATGTATAATGGGAGCCCGTCGAGTAGTACATCCTCCCCTCTCCCAGGTTCTTCACCCTGTATCTGATAAGAAGCGAAGAGTCCGAAAGGCTGTACTCGATTCTGTAGCTGTAGCGGAACGGGTATCGGGAAAGTGTAGTCTCATCCCAGCTGTCCTCGAGAACAAGATGAGTAGTATCAGAAGAGACAACAGTGAGTTCCCTTTCCCTCAGAAAGCCGTGATTGGGCAGAGTATATTCCTTACCATCTGCCGAATAGATGTCATCCCTGCACTTTCCGCAGAGCGGGAAGCAGACTGCCGTCCTTCTCGGCCATACAGATGAGTCGTACTGCCATGCATGTTCCCGTCCGTCCTTCTTCGAAACGAGGGATTCGATATAACCCGCCTTTGTGTTGAGTGTGGCGGACACATATTCATTTTCAAGTTTTATAAGTGCCATTGTTCCTCCGCTTATATGGTCTGATTATACTCATAATCGAAGGTTCGGAAATACGGCCGGCCTCAATAAGGCAGAAATCTTGTTTCTCTGTAACATCAGATTGTTTTCTGTCATCCTTTCTCATCTCGTGCACTCCAGCCTACCCTCTTATAACGAAATTACCAATCAGGTAAAGCCGATATAAGTTATTGAGGAAAACTTTATACCTGAATTTTCTCCGTGTTTACACGAAAACTAATCAATAGTCATTATTTTTATT
>CAVACS010000165.1:0-4806 GCA_963587105.1 Anaerovoracaceae bacterium
GTCTTGTTGCTCCACCCTTCACATGTGCTGCAGAAATTGTACATTGAACTGGCTTTGTATAGAATTGTCGTCCTGGACTGGCATTCATCGTATCTGGCGTTGTAGGTGCTGTAATCGGGAGGTGTTGATGTGGCTCCCTCAACTGAAAGCGATACGGAATGTACGCCATCTGTGTGTCCATGACCGTCGCAGGTAGAGCATTTTCTTGTAATACTGTAAAGAGACGCCGTTTTGGAGACCGCCTGCAGTGTCATGTTTGCAGGTACGCTCCATGTCCCGCTGCCCTTTTCTGATATGTATATCAGACTCAGATTTGTACCGGCTGTGCTGACCTTTCTGATCTTCGTGAAGGCTGTTTCATCAACCGTTCCTGTAAAGTTATACCAACCGTTGGAAAGACTGATTACATTGAAGATATTGTCTGCTGCAAAGAGTTCATTTCTTGTGTTGATGTAATGTATATCTGTGGTCGTATCTATGCTGTAACGGTTTTTTAACTTCTGCCATTTGAAATATACCGTAATAGTCCCCGATGTCGGTTTCAGCTCCGTCCCGGCTGTCATAGAGGCTGTTATCTCTTTCGTTAATGCACTGTCACTGTATATGCCTGTGCATACATAACCTGTCCATGCCCCATACCATCTGGATGTGTCCGAACCAAGTCTGCTTCCGATGGTGTCTCCGTTGTTGATAACAACAGTCTCTTTATACGGCCCGTCTGATGTTTCTACTGCAGAGCTTCCTGTTACCAGCATATTCTTGAAAACAAGATTGTAACTGTCAGCAACCCAATTGGGTATCAGATAGAGAACGTTGCCGGTAAATTCACCGTATCTGGCTTTAGCTGATGCTTCCATTGACCCGAAATCGTTTATAAGTGCTGTTGTATCGACGATCTCTTTCGACTTCCCGCTGACTACCATCTGCCAGCCGTTCTGCCAGTACCCCTGTTTCGTGAAAGATACGGAGTCAAGAGTGGCACTGCTTCCCGCTGTCCACTTCCCTCCTGATACAGTAACGGATACTAAATTCTCCAGGGAGTTCTTAAAGGTCCCCTGATATGTCTTCGCCCCAGTCCAGTCGACATTAGTGATTGTTCCGCTTTCTGAAACCTCTGCGGTATACGGGACGAGAATCAGGATTTTTGAAGGCTTCCATTGCGGACAAAGTGTAAAGTCTTCTGTGTATGTGATAACAGAAGAAGATGTCAAATATACCGGGTTGCCAGAGCTGTCGGTTTTGCCGACTACCTGCCATATGTAGGTAAAATCATAACCGCGCTTATACGGCACAGTTACCTCTCCGAGTAGGCTGCCCCATTCTCTTTCAACTGCTGGAATCAAGAGACCCGTCTCATCTCTGCAGATAACCCCGTCTTCGTAGAAGGAGATTGTTACCTTTGTAAGTGACCATCTGGCATAGAGAGATATATCCTTGTCAACATCATACTTTGTAGTAGAGGACACTCTTGTGCCGCCTGTTGAGGCTGTATACCAGCCGTTGAACGTATAGCCTGTAACAGTGAGAAGAGGAAGGTCTCCGTATGATGTACCGAATGCTATATCAGTCTTTGTGCTTGTCGCAGGTTTACCGCTTGTTTCGCTTACTGACGGCCAGTTGTTATAGAACGTGATTGTATGCCTGTGAGCAGTCCATGTTGCATACAGCGTCTGTGAATTATCGTTTTTGTTTATTGTTGTAGCTTTTACAGCTGTTCCGGATCCTGCGGGGTTTGTGTACCAGCCTGCAAAGTCATACCCTGCTCTTGTCGGTTCCTTGAGACCGCTTGTTGTGGATGCATCTTTAAAACTGAACCCTATCCAGGTGCCGCCGCTTACAGCTGTTCCATATGCCTGGTCATAGCCGACGGTATAGGTTGTACTGCCGCTGATTGTGCCGCCTGATGTATCAAGGGTGATTGTCGACTGCTTTTCTTTCCATTTTGCTGTCAGAGTATGACTGGTTGTTACTTTTACAACACTGTCTTTTGTAATGATTTCATCGTTGTAAGACCAGCCGACAAAGTCATATCCCGTCCGCGATACTTCCGGAAGTGTGCCGTATGTACTGTTGTATCTGACTTCAACCGGACTTATTGTCTCTCCCGTTCCGCTTGAGAACGATACCATAAGTTTGGTACCGGCCCACTTGGCATAGAGCGTGTGGTCGCTGTTTGTTGTAATTGACGACACTTCGTAAACACGGAGATTATATGCCGCACTGTCGTACCAGCCCATAAACTCCATGCCGGCCCTCGCTGTCGTTTCTATGCCCGTAAACGGCAGAGCACCGTACATTGTGCCCAATGCTCCGTTTTTGTAATGTCTGCCGGAGCTGTCTTGCGCAAAAGCATTAAGCGAATTCTGCCCGGCTGAGGTGAGAGTTGCGTCGCCAAGGTCGAATGTTATCTTTATGTCACCCTCACCCCAGACTGCTACGAGGGCGTGATTGTAATACTTTTTTACATATGTCGTGACTGTTACATATTCTTTGCCCGCAAGAAGTGCATCCTGCCAGAGATATGTGTTGCCGGCACTGTCGGTTTCAATTTTAGTGCCGTTTACCTCTTCCGGTTGTGCCCATCCCTTGAAAACTTTCCCCTGCCTTAACGGCTGCGGAAGAGCCCCGTAGCGAAGGTCGGATCCTACTATTGTTGTCTTATATGGAGTTATACCCTTCGTGTAATCAGAATAGCTCTTGTAGTAGCTGACAGTAATCGGTACATATTCCCAGTTCGCCCAGATCGTAGTGTCTTTGCCCCATATGAATGTACCGCTCGGAAGAACAGTGTCTCCCCTGTTGTTTTCTTCTGTTGTGTATCCAAGAAATACAAACCCCTGTCTGGATGGCGATGTATCAAGATATGTAGAAAGACTGTCTCCACTTCTTATTGAAAAGTTTTCTTCATATGCAACAGATGTCTTTCTTGCTTTTGTATTCTCGCCCCATACAATCCTGAGATTATATGTACCGGCATCCCATACAGCCTTGAGCGTGCGTGTTTCTTCTTTTGTTATAAATCCCGAGAGAAAGGTGACTGTACCGTCTGTTGCTATCTCTACAACCTTCTTACCCGTTGTAGAATCAGCCCATCCGATAAGCCTGTATCCTGTTTTCTGCGGAGAAAGTCCGTCATAGGGCTGACCTCCCGGTATCTTGCGGTCAGACTCTACCGTTGTGTCTTCCTGTATTACTGAAATATCAGTACCGTCAGGGAAGAATCCACCGTTGGCATCAAATGTAATCTCACAGATATGCCTTACTACTATGATTCTCATGACAGCACTTCCGCAGTCCCATGCTACTCCGCTGCTGTCTCTTCTGATGCCTACTACCGACAGTTCGTGTTCACCGTATGTGTCATATGTCAGTGTGTACGACTTGCTGTTGTTTGATATAACCTCACCGTCAAGTGCCCAGATCCACTCTGTCGGATGGCTTGTTGCATCGTCGAGGTCTTTCCATGTGAAAGTAACTGCATCCCCGCGTTCTATGTATGCTGTCTTGTCTCTGCCGCTTCCTCTGACTTCAATGCCGGATGATGGGAAAAGCTCAGCGTGAACATATCCCATACTCTTAATGGAGAGCTCAAAATCAACCTCAAGAGACGGCTCTATTATCCCCGAAACAGTCGTTGTCTCGCCGGCAACAATCTGCAGCCCAAGCTGTTCGGCACCGAGTACCGTTCCGTTCTGATCGAAGAGTGTAAACAACAGCTCGTAATATCCTGCCTTCAAACCTGTCAGCGTATCGCTGAAACGGGGGTTTTCAGTGCTGACATCACTCTGTGTTTTCAAGAGAGTAAACGATGCGCTGCCGGAAGTTTTACCGTACACCTTAAACACCGATCCAGCCTGTGATACGTTCTGTGCCCATATGTTGTATGTCACAGTACCTGTACCAAGTGCAGGGTCCGTCTTCATTTTTATCGATATGACATTCTCCTGCCCGGCTTCTATGTAGGCTTCTGCCTCTCCTGTTGTTATTGCCGATCCTTTACTGTTTCTGCCCTGTAACTCAAAGTGCCACTTACCCTGTGTAAGCTCACCTGCACTCCCGCTTCCGCCGAATGAAAGGTGCTGCCATTCTGTAACTTTACCGGTTGCACTCCCGCTGAATAATGGGGTTGCCTTGTATACATATTCCGTAACCTCTGTGTCAGCCGCCCAGACAAGCTCTTTTTCTACAGCAGGAGAAAGAGTAAGTGAACCGAGAGTTATCCTCTCAGCCGTCGGAGCTTCACAGGAAACAATAAAAATACCGATCAGAACTGTTATTATTGTTAATATAACTCTTCTTTTCATTTCTCCCTCTCCTTAGATATCCCTGACCAGTATTACGCGGGCTTTTGTTGTTTTCGAAACTGCAGAAACCTTGCCGTCTTTTCCTGCATATGCATAGCTTGAATTGTAGGACGTACTCGTCCAGAAAGCAGACGGAAGTGTTATGAGCCCTTTGCTCTGTGCCGTTACAAGCAGCGCAGCATCATCCTTTGTCGGAATTCTGTAGCCCTTTTTGCCAAGTGTTTCGAGTGTGCTCTCCAATGCCAGCGCTTCAGTGTACGTGTAAGTATCTGTTCCGGTTTCTGTAAAAAGATTACAGACCAGATAACGGTAGGAATCTTCCTCCCCGCTGGTCTTTCTGTAATATTCTTCATAATCGTCAATCCAGTATGTACCGTAGACGGCACCCCTGTCTGCACATATTGTTCCACCGACAAGTTTCATCGGTCCGGATGAAATGTTGAGCTTATAACTGTCAGATGCGTACTCTCCGTTGAGAGCGGCAGTGGCCGTTATATTATGC
>CAVACS010000166.1:0-4782 GCA_963587105.1 Anaerovoracaceae bacterium
GAATGGAGAGCTTTCTATCGCACTCGCCTCAGTCGCTCTCGGGCGGGCAGAAGCAGCGGGTATCACTTGCGGGGGTGATGGTGGATAATGTCAGGATATATCTCTTCGACGAGCCTCTGGCCTCCCTCGATCCCGAAAGCGGAAAGAAGACGATAGAGCTCATAGACGAGCTCCATAAATCAACTGATGCGACAATCATAATCATCGAACACAGGATAGAGGATGTCCTGTGGCGTCCCGTGGACCGGGTCATTCTCATGAACGAAGGAAGGATCATCCGCGACACGACAAGCGACGCCCTCCTCTCCTCCTCCATTCTCAGGGAGACGGGAATAAGGGAGCCCTTATATGTGACGGCACTCAAATATGCCGGCGTCGGGATAACCGAGGACAAGAGGCCGGGAGGAATCTCGACACTCATCCTCTCCGAAGACGACAGAGAGAAGGTCAGAAGGTGGTTCGGAAGTATCACCGAGGAGAAGAAGATAAAGAAGAGGGAGACGCTTCTTGAAGTGAGAGGCCTCACCTTCACATACCCGGGAGGTCACAGGGCACTCGAGGATATCGACTTCACGCTCCAGAGGGGCGAGATGATGGCCGTAGTGGGACGTAACGGAGCGGGGAAGAGCACATTCAGCAAACTCCTCTGCGGCTTCGAGAAACCCGACAGGGGGACGATAAAGCTCGAAGGCGTGGACCTCTCAACCTATTCGATAAAGGAGAGAGCCGAACACATAGGCTACGTAATGCAGAACCCCAACCAGATGATCACGAAGGCCATGATAAAGGACGAAGTGACACTGGGGCTTGTTCTCGACGGCAGAAAGGACGAGGACGAGATAGAGCGCATCGGCGACGAGGCACTCCGCATATGCGGACTCAGGCCCTTCCGCAACTGGCCTGTCAACGCCCTCTCCTACGGACAGAAGAAGAGAGTGACGATTGCCTCCATCCTCTCGATGAATCCCGAGATAATCATACTCGACGAGCCGACGGCAGGACAGGATTTCAGACACTATACAGATATCATGGAATTCCTCTCGTCCCTCAATAGGGCGGGAGTGACAATCATACTCATCACCCACGACATGCACCTGATGCTGGAGTACTGTACACGCTCTGTTGTCTTCACGGACGGCAGGAAGATTGCCGACACCACACCCGAGGAGATACTCACGGATGACGAACTGACACATAAGGCGTCGCTCAAGAAGACAAGCCTCTCGACGCTTGCCCTGATGTGCGGCCTGCCCGAGACCGAGTTCATACACCGTTTCATAGAATACGACAGAAAGGAGAGAGAATGATCAACCTTTTCAACTATATCGACAGGAACTCTCCCATACACCGCCTTTCCGGTGCGACAAAGCTCAGCGCACTCATCATACTGACCTTTGCGGCCATGACGACATTCGACACGAGATTCCTTCTGGCACTGACAGTAATTGCGCTGCTCCTCTTCCGTATCTCGAAAATAAGACCGGGTGAAGTGAAGGTCCTCTTCATCTTCACCTTCATCTTCATGATACTGAACAACGTACTCATCTACGTCTTCTCGCCCGAGCACGGTGTCACGATATATGGAACAAGGCATGTCCTTGTCACCGGATGGGGACGATGGACAGTTACATCCGAGCAGCTCTTCTACCAGCTCAACGTAGTTCTCAAATACCTTTCGACAGTCCCCCTTGTCATGATATTCGTATCTACAACGGATCCGAGCGAATTCGCATCCTCGCTCAACAGAATCGGAATAAGCTACAAGATAGCCTACTCCGTCTCGCTTGCCCTCAGGTACATTCCCGACATCCAGAGGGAGTACAGGGACATATCACACTCGCAGCAGGCAAGAGGGATGGAGATGGACGGAAAGAAGCAGAGCCTCATCAAAAGGCTGAAGAATGCCTCCTCGATGCTCTTTCCTCTCATAATATCTTCAATGGACAGGATCGAGGTGATATCGAACGCGATGGAGCTCAGGGGCTTCGGAAAGAAGAAGAGGCGTACATGGTACTCCTCACGCCCATTCAGAAAGAGTGACTGGGCGGCGTTCATACTCTCCGTCCTTCTCCTTCTCGTCTCCCTCTCACTCAACTATTTCAACGGCGGAAGGTATTACAACCCCTTTATTTAGAGAACTCGATTCTCCAGCCCTCCCCCGTTCCGATCGAATAAGCAGCGGAGAATGAGCCCTGGTTAAGGGCAAGTGCGACCTTCAGCAGCGAGTTGATATAGATAAGGCCCCCGCCCTTTTCCGCCTCGGTGAAATTACGGCAGACGGGAAGCCTCTTTCCGTAGACGACTCTGTCGCGGTTGAAGATCGTGACATACGCGCTTTTACCGTATTCAAAGCCCGACGAGAAGAAGAGAGTGTCTGGAATGTTGGTCCATAAGGAGCCGTAGCGTGTGTCGAGGATATCGACCGAGCCGCTGATACGGCCCTTCTCCACCACAGGCTCGTTGATATCGAGCATGACAACAGAGGAGGAGAGAAGAGGACCCACCTCGTCAAATGAGATAAGAGCGGAGGCAAGCTTTGCACCCGTATATGCATAGACGTCACGGCCGTAGAAGGTGTACGAACGCTGGCTGTCGCGAAGCCTGTTCGTCGTCTCGCTTATGGCACGACGCTCGAGTATCCCGATACCTTTTGCAATGTGCGAGAGCGTACCGTTGTCCGGTGTCACTATGATATGGCCGCTCTTCGTGAGAACGGCGACGCTCTCCCTCTCACTTCCGACACCCGGGTCGACAACAGAGACGAATACAGTTCCCGGAGCCCAGTATGGTATCGTCTGGATAAGGCGGTAGGAAGCCTCCCAGATATTGAACTGGGGTATCTCATGCGTCAGATCCTCAAGCCTCAGAGAGTGGCATACCTCGTCGGCAACACCGTGCATGGCACTGACAGCGCCGTCGACAGTGCCGAAGTCGGAGAGGAAGACGACAGTTCCCCTATCCTTCCATGGAGCATCCTTCTTCAGTTTTTCAGCCTCTTCATAAATCATTGCTTTGCTCACCCCCTGAGGTCAGGCCTCAGCGCCCCGGCTCTTCCGAGATAGACCATCTTCTTCTCCGACACTGCTCTGTGAGAAACAAGAACAAGCACACGTATGCACTTTTCGAGTGCACCCTCCGTGTCGGCCTCCTTTGTACAGAAGAGCGGCACAGAGCTTCCGTGTCCGCCCTTTCTGAGAGCAGATGCAGCATTCATGCTTCTGAGATCCCCCGTCTGCGAGAAATGGATGAAAGCAAGCTCATCCTCCCCGAGATTATTGAACTCAAGAAGCTTTTCGAACATCTCCTTCACAGCAGCAATTATCTCATCGGGATTGTCGTTTTCGACAGTGACGGCCCCGCGGAGGGCGTAGCAGCTACATTCCATATGAAAAACCTCCGGTAATAAGGGTATTCAGAGTATCGAGAACGATGGATATAACAAAGTAGGCGGCAAATCTCACAAGAGTCTTCACAGCCGGAGCTATGACCCACACGCGTGAGAAGACAGCGCACAATACAGAAGCAAAGACAATCCATACCCCGACAAGGAAGATCGTCCATCCCATTATCATCTGCACACTCGTGATGAGCGTCACAAGCTCCTCCTTTACGGGAAAGTAGAGAAAGAGCACGAAGAGAAAGGCAAAGAACATGTAGAGCAGTACGAGATACGTATGCACACGGCTCGAGAGTTCAATGATTCTTCTCATCTCCAACATACCGCAATCGTACCACAGAGAGAGGATTCTCTCAACAATAACGGCGCACCCGCCGAGGAATGCGCCGTACACCCGCTTCTAAAACAATCAGAGAGAAGAAGAGATGGTATATTTGCTGACTGTAACAGCAAATGCTTTATTAGATGCAGTATCAGAAGCAAGAACGATATAATATGTTCCGCCTTCCGGTGCTGTAAAATCATAAGAGTCGTTTAGAACATTTCCTTTTTTGTCTTTAGATTGCGTCATATAAGGATGAACACCATTCTGTGAGACCACGCCTCCAATTATTACATCAGAAGCAGAGCCGGAACAAGTGACTGTGTATGTCTCTCCTTTGCTCAGAGAAATCGAGAAGATTGCGAATGCGCTATTTTTCGTTACATAGCTCTTTGTTTCCAGTGTCAGTGCTGTTGGAGAAGTCTCCTTATACACTCTCAGCGCGTACGGTCCTCCTGCCACTTCATAATTGCTGTTAGAAGAAGTAATGGTGCCTGCAGACATGCTTATTTCTCCTCCGTTTTCCCATACTGCTGACGATTTATCTGAATAGCTCACTACGAATTTTGCACTGCCGATAGTTCCATTGTTTTTACCTACATAGAAGGTACGGCCTTTAATGTTTCCTGAAGAATTGGATAGACCGGCAACTGTATAAATAATAACGGAAGGAAATGTAAGCTGTTTCTTCGTAATTGATGCCGTCACAGTAATACTATCAGTTGTGTACCTCGTTGTCGGCTGTTCATCGCCCGTTTCCGAAGAGGATGTCGTATTCCCGTTCGGATGATAATACAATCCCAGCCCGTCAAGATTAATATCTTCTCCGACATCCGCACTACTCAATGACATAAACAGCTCAAGCTTGCCCCTGTCTTCGTCATAAATGCCGGAAACACCTGAAAAATCAGAGACTCTCATATCTTGATTTCCATCATACTCCTTCGTTGCTGTAATTGAACCTGACAATACCTTCGGCTTAATCGTCAGTGTTCCTATCTTACTGGGATCCTCAAGATTGTAGTTGAGACCTATTGCGACAAAAGCTACAAGAGTTCCTTCT
>CAVACS010000167.1:0-4725 GCA_963587105.1 Anaerovoracaceae bacterium
CGGGCAAGGCGATGGCTACAGTATGGGCTACGGCTTACAATTATTACGGAGAAGAAGTTCCGACAGCAAAGATCGGCTGGTCTCTCAGAGATAACAACGGTACAAACGTTACAATCAGTCAGACGACAGGTGCGACAACCGGCGTCAACAGAGGTACGCAGACAGGTACGGTTAAACTTGTTGCAACTCTCTACGACACAGACAACCGTACAGTCGTTGCTGAAGCTGAATGTTCAGTATCCGTAATTGATACAACATACTTTGAAGGCATTACAGCAAGTGCACAGGAGATAAGGCTTACAGTCGGCGGTACAGCTTCTGTGACAATCTACGGCACACCTGCTAAGGCGTTCACACAGGCTGAATGCAAGATTTCCGGCGATGCAGATGCTGTTACAGTAACATCGGATGCTACACAGAAGGTATTCAGTATCCGTGCTCTGAAGGAAGGAACGGCTGTTCTGCTCTTTACAACGACGGTAGACGGCAAGGTTTATACAGCCCGCACGACTGTCTATATAAATGCACAGGACAGCGGCAGTATTGACAGGATAAGCTTCACTCCTTCGTCGGTTTATCTGGCCACGGTAGGTGATGCGGCCGATATTACAGCCAGAGTTTATGACAAGAAGGCGAATGTCCTCTCGGAAAAGATTACATACAAGGTAGATGATCCCGGTATTATCAGCTATACGGAAACAGCTGACGGCATAAGAGTTGAAGCTCTCAAGAAGGGTGCAACGAGTGTATACGCATATGCCGGAAACGTCTCTGCACAGTCTTATGTCATGGTAGGAGACGATGCTCTTCCTGCAGATAAGCTTATCAAGATCATTCCGGGACAGGACAAGGTAGAGATGAAGAAGGGGCAGACAACAGATGTTATCTTCACATCTGTCCCGAGTTCATATTCCTTCCAGAATCTTACTGTAGCATCTTCCAGAGAAACGGTAGCGAAGGCGGAGATATCGGGTAACACTGTCCGTATTACCGCTCTCAACGAAGGAACTGCAATAATCACTCTCAGCGAAGGCGGTATATATGCCGAGATTGAGGTCACGATTAAGGGTGTTGCAACTCCGGCAGTTATCAAGTTTGACAAGACGGGTGTTACACTGACACAGGAAAAGGATGTAAATGAAACAGTCAAGGCTTACGTTTATGACAGTGACATGATACTTCTTACAAATCCGATTGATCTCTGGCAGTCAAGTGAGTCGTCTATTGCAAAGATAAAGGAATATACAGCTAACTCTGTCACAGTAGAACCTGTTAATACAGGAGTTGCGACGATTACGGCAAACTGCGGTCCTGTTTCCTCCTCGTTCCGTGTTGCGGTCAATGAAGTACAGAAGGTTGCAACGACACCGACGAACATCAAGGCAGGGCAGTCAAATGTTGTGCTGACAGTGGGTGATACTGCAGAAATCAATGTACTGTATGAACCGACGGATCTTGTGGATACAGGCAAATCGCTGAAGTGGACAAGTGCAAGTGACACGATTGCAACTGTAATGGCACTTTCGACAGGAAAGGCTGCCGTAACGGGTAAGACAGTCGGTAAGACGAGCATCAAGGTTGAAAGCACAGCGGGAGTAAGCTCATCCAAGCCGTCAACTGTATTCAACGTGACAGTTGTGAATGAAAGCGACAAGGATGTCTATCGTATCGAACTTGACAAGACAGAAGTCAAACTCAATTACGGTACTGAGGCAGTCTTCACGGCCAAGCTTTACAGAAACAACATTGAGATAGATGCAAGTGACGTCAGCTGGTCTCTTGAAGGCATACAGCCGAGCAAGACGCTGCAGTTTGTCAACAAGAACGGTGCAGGCGTTGATACAATAATCGGATCGAGTGTCGGTGTCAGAGCGGCATCAGGTAATGCAAGCTATGTATACGTTGTTGCATCATACGGCAATGACAACTACACGACATCAACAAGGGCACAGGTAGAGGTGGTAAATCCGTCAAAGCAGGTGACAGGTCTGACATCTGTATCGATATCGACACAGAAGATGAAGATGGAAGTCGGAGAGACAGCATCGTTTGCAGCAACTACCATTCCGCAGGTGACGGGTGTTATCTACACATGGAAAGCTATCCCTGCAGATGCGGTTGAATTCATAGCACTTGCAGACAACACAATAACACTGAAGACGCTGAAGAAGGGAACTGCCACAGTTACAGTTGAAGCAGAGCTTCCGGGCTACAACAAGGTTAAGCCGCAGAAGGATGCCGAGATTGAGATTGCAGAGCAGGGTGAACTTTCAAAGGTTTACACATACTCAGCTCTGAAGCTTGACAAGAACAGTGTGACAATGGTTCCGGACGGCAGCTATACGACATTTACAGCAACCCTTCTGGATACTGAAAAGACAGCAATCGAAGGAGCTCTTTCGGGTTGGAATATTCTGGACAGCAGAGGAGATACAATCATCAGCTGGACACCGGGAACCGGCAGAGGAGTATTCAGATATACAGGTGATGATACAGATTATACAACATTTGCAGAGCTTTATAAGAACCATGAAGGCTGTGAAATCTCCTACATGGAAGTCATCGGCAGCAACAACACACTTCTGCAGATAGCTCCTGCCATTGCCGGGTATTATTTCGTAGAAGCAGTCGGACCGGTTGAGAACAATGAGCCCGGGAAGAGTGTCCGCTCGAGAGCAATGCTCAATGTAAGCGGGTCTCTGAGTGCAGTAGCATTCGATACAGCATCGATGCATATGATTCTCGGCGAAAGCAAGACTGTAAAGGTGGCATTCTCTCCTGAAAATGCAGTTATTAAAGAAACAGCATGGTCGGAGTCAGCAACACTTACAGAGGAAGAGGCTGACGCACAGACACCGGATGCTCCGATAAAGCGTCTCGACCTTACTGATGCAGGAAAGAACACGGTAACAGTTACAGCTACAAAGCTTGGTGAAACCGTTCTCAATTTCGAAGCCAAGGATACATCCAGCGGAATAGCCAAGAAGGCGTCGATGAAGATTACAGTTCATGATCCGAGCTATGGAACGGGTGGTATCAGGAACATATCGTTTGATAATGTTTACGAGACAGCATCCTATCCGTATTCGACAGCTATCTACAAGGCGACAGCATACTACATGGACGGTACAACTGCAGACGGCAGTGATATCAAGTACACATTCTATCATGCAGACGAGACAAGTCTTGATGAGGTTGAAGAGAAGTTCGGTTGGGTCTTCTCGGAAGGAGATGCATCGGCGAAGGATCTTGCAACTCACAAAGGCAAGCAGGTTATCAGCTACACGGTTCTTGATAACGGTGTAAGAATTACGCCGGTAAGCAAGGGCATGGTCAAGGTTGTGGCAGAGCTTACAAAGGATGAGGTCACATATCGTGCGACGATGTGGCTGACAGTTGCAGGCACAAACAGCACACTGACTCCGTCAAGCAGTTCAATTGTTCTCTACACCGGTGGATCGACGACAATACAGCTCACAACTGACAACAGTGTCTCGACGACATACAATCTGAAGCTTGTTGAAGAATATACAAAAGACGGGTTCAAGATTGTTGAAGATTACATTGACAGTACAGGGGAGTATATGCCGAGCGTCTTCACTGTTATGGATACAACAACAGAACGCGGAGAGAATTCTATAACGATCGGAACAAAGGCTCTCATATCAGAAGGGCAGGTCGATAAGGCTCTACCGAATCCTGAGAAGTATCTTCTCATTTCGGCGAATACAATGTCGGCAGAGGAAAGAAGCAGGGTTACTTCGACATTCCCGCGTACTGCAACGTACAAGGTGACAACAGGAGACGGCCAGAGCACATCTTACATAACTGTTACGGTAAACGAGCTTCCGAACGGTAATACTTATCCGATTGACATTACTCTCAGTGCAGACAAGGTTGACCTGACGCCACCGTTCCAGAACGAGCAGACCATTTCGGCAAGCCTTCTGGATGCAGGTGGAAAGGTTACAAGGGGCACGATTGAGTGGTATTACTATCCGCTTGGTGCGATCTACACAACACAGAACACAGATCCGGACGGCAACGCGATCAAGGACTCTTACAAGTACAAGCTTGATACGACCAACTCTGTCGGTTCTGCAACGAACAACAATAACGACATGATCGAGGCGTACTTCAGTGCGGATGGCATGACGATGTACTATAAGCCGAAGACATCAGGCCTCTACAGACTGACAGTCAGGTGTATACAGAATCCGCAGCTCGAGTACACAACAACGCTTAATGTCGGTGGTGGTGTAACCGGCGTAACGGCAGACGTGGGATCTTCGCTTGAGATAGAGAAGGGCACATCGGCAGTTGTTACAGCGACCTTCACACCGGCAACTGCGCTTGCGAGACACGCAGTATTCGGTATAACCGAGCTTGTTGACGGTAAGAATGTCATCAAGATCATCGATGATGTACAGTACAACAACGACTACATCTCTGTGACAGTGAACAGCGGAACAGATTCCGGTGATACAGCAACCGTTTTCGGTAAGCTCACAACAGGCAATCTCAACCGCCAGCTCATGAGGATAATCTATCCGCAGACGACGGTGCATGAAACCTCGATGGCTAAGGTTCTCAGTCTGGGTGAGAATATCTACTGGACAATCTCCGGGTCGACGATGACAGCATGGAAGACAAAAGACGGCAAGCTTGTGGAAGAGGGGACAAAGATTCAGGTCTTCTCGTATGCCACAACGATCGATATTACAG
>CAVACS010000168.1:0-1275 GCA_963587105.1 Anaerovoracaceae bacterium
CATGAAATACGATAGATACCGTATGCCGGTTCACCTCCGGAGACAGGACACTGGAACTTGATTGTCGGGTCAGTTGTCACCTTCTGCTCGGAATTGATAAACCAGTAGTATTTAACAGCCTCTTCGCCACTGTCTCTGATTTCATCCGTCGTCTGCTGGAATTCGAGTGTGATTTCAGTGTCTGTTGCGGCTTTTATGAAATTAGTACCGTTTATAGACCCGAAAATCGTTCCCGGAGCTGTTATCTGCATACCGGCAATGACATATTCATTGGCAAGGAGTGTTCCCTTGATCTGAGTCTCTTCGCCTCCGACAATCACTACATCAAGTGCCTGACCGCCGAGATTGATCATGTTTCCGGCCTTGTCCTTTCCCTGAACATAGAAGGTGAAAATATACGGACCTGCGGTGAGGCCGCTGAGAACACCTTCGTAGTAAACCTTGCCCTGCTCGACTGCAACATCGGAATCACCTGTCTGGCTGTAATCTTTTGTGGTGCTGTTAAGATACCAGTTTGTATACTTCTCACCCTCCTGTGCCGCTGTTGTAGTTGTCGCAGCAATGCCACCGTTTCTGACCGTCCATGCAATTGTCGAATCTGTTACAGGAGCATCAAGTGTCAAGTTCTTGTTGACTTTCTGATAGACAGTAACAATCTTCATGTTTGTGAGGTCACTGTCGAGTCTGTTTACAACAAGACCGACATGGAGAGATCCCTTTGCGACAGTTGTTTCTGTCTTTGAACTCTCATTGTGACCGTCCCATCCTGTCTTTGCACTCGCACGGTCTTCACTGTTACCATGCGTAGTGTCACCGCGGTCGATATACATAACAATATTGACAGTATTGTCTATACCTTCACGGAGAATCTGCTGTGTGCTGCCGACTGATACTACGTGCTTTTCGCTGTTAAGTGCCCTGAGCTCGAAAAGCCAGTCGCCGGATGTGTAACGACCAAGACTTGTTGTCGTCTTGATAACTCCGTCTGCTCCGGTCTCCAGTGCATCCAGACGTCTCCAGTATGATACCGTGCCGTAAATCTTCTCATCCGCCGCCAGAGTGAACTTCGGCGTCGCCATGAACTCCCAGTATACGATATCTTTGTTTATATCACTCTGGAGAGTCTTCTCCTGTGTTGTGACAATACTGACTTCTACAAGTCCCCTGGGCTCTTCTTCAACCACCGCCTCGGCCTTCGGCTCGCAGGATGTGAAAATCAAAGCAACCATAAGTATTGCCATTACAATTAAAATATTCTTTCTCATTTCTTATGCC
>CAVACS010000168.1:1285-4716 GCA_963587105.1 Anaerovoracaceae bacterium
GCCTTAAATGTTAGGCCCGCTTTCTTCTATGACTCTTACAACCATCGTTGCAGAGGTAACTTCGCCAAGATTGTTTGTGTCTCCAGCCTTGCCTGTGACAATACAGGTTATTTTCATGTCGCCCCATGTCTTCGGTGTATACTTGAGGGTGCGGCCTGTCTCGTCCTGTATGATTGATCCGTTTTCTCTCCACTGGAATGTCAGACGTGAGTAATCAACAGCTTCGTCTGCTGTATATGTCAGTGTTATGAACTGATCTGTCGGGAATGTGCCGTCAGGGTTAGCATTCGTTTTGATAACAAACGCCTCTGCACCGTCAGAGCTCAGACTTCCTTTGACATTATCCGGCAGAGTAATCGATAGCGATGCCTTCTGATACTTTTCAAGAAGAAGTGAACCGGCAACGTATGTGACTTCACCGCCGACTACTCTGACTGCCATGCTCTGACCGCCGATCACAATTTCTTTGTTATCTGCATCAACTGTACAGACCTTAGCTCGCACTATGTAATTTCCGGGTGCAATACCGCCTTCATATACAGTACGCGTTCCCTCGCCACCGTCTGCGTTACCGTCTGCTTTTTCGACTGCTCTCAGATCCGGTGTCTTTGCATAGAACCGGATACGTCCCTCGGGAACTCTTGGTGCAAAACCGAGTTCTGTGTCGGTTGCAAGAATACCCTTGTCGATTACCTCCGGAAGAACCGTCGACCAGCCATCCTGATAGCCTGTGACTGTACCGGCCGTTGTAGCGTATGAAGATGCCCATCCCGTCCCGTACGGCTTCTTGTCTGCTGTCCCGTCCTGAAGGGGGAAGGTGAAGTCATGGTATCCGTCACGGGTATCGATATCGCCGGTTGTTGTCAGCTTATCAACTTCAAGACGGACATACTGCTTGTCCTGTGTATCGCTAAGCCAGTTTGTTTCAAATGCAAAGACGATCTGTCCTGTCGATTCGTTCTCACCCTCTCTGCCTTCGCCGTCGTCGGTGTGCAGTGTTACTGCTATGATGTTATCCTTACCTTTTTGCAGATACACGTCTCCGGTTTCCTGAGTCGTACCTGTTGCAAGTACCTGCCCCTGCTTGTTGAGGGTACGGATTTCGAAACGCCAGTAGCCCTGTCTGTAATATCCCATTGTTGCAAGTCTTTTGCCGTCTGAAGATACCGCAAAGTTACGCCATGTAAGCTGCGTACCGAAGATTGTACCATCGCCTTCTGTCTGTTCAATGTTGAAAAGCGGTATGGCTTTATACTGATAAGCATACACTTCATCAGGAACAGAAACCTTGACGGCCTTTTCATCAATTACTGTCATGTAAGCTTCAATCAGCGTTCCGTCGTCTTCTATTCTTGTCTCTTCGCTGTTATCCGGTGCAGTCTTTGCCGGTTCCTGACATGAGACGAAAAGGATGGACACGGCTGATAATAACAGCATTACCATGACTACCATCATTTTTCTTTTCTTCATTTTCTATCCTCCTTTCCGCCTAACGGAAGTAGTCTTTATTTCTCAAAGCTCCCCCGTGACCGGGTTTACTTTTGTTTTCAGTTCAACATCCTGCTGCCTGTCTGCTGCAATGATTTCTCCATTTATTCCGACCGGAATGCACGAGATACTGTACATACCGGGATTCTTAAACTTGATTCTGATTGTCTTTTCCTTTGTTGAGTAGCGGGTGTCCTCTGCGTACCAGTAATACCAGACGGCGTTATCTGTCGTGTATGTATTTGATGCATAGAACTTATATTCCGCTTCTTCTCCAAGCGTTATCTCCGCCGGCCCTGTTATATATCCGCTGAGTTTTTCGCCGCCGATTATAACAACTGACCCGTCTACTGCAGATTCTGTCGAAATTTTCATTATAAGGGCGTCGGTACCGGTGCTTCTTACTGCAGCAGACGCCTGTTTGCTGAATATGACAGTACCGTTCTCCCCGATTATTTTTGCCGTGACAAGATAGTTGCCTGCAGGAATCTTTCCTGTTGTCAGATAATAGTCTACGGTTGTACGGGTGTTTCTGATGATTTCGGTATCACTCTGGTCTATCGTTATTACAAGATCCGTTGCTGTGTCTTGATACTCCACCAGTAATGTCTGTTTCTCATAGACAAAATCTGCCCTTATATAAATGCTCTGTTCTCCATAGCCTGTAAGATCGTTGTCTTCTTCATCTATTCTTATTATCAGATCATTGTTAACAGTCTTTGTTCCCGTACAGATATCAATAAAGGTTTTCTTACTGTCAGATACTCTTACATAGAAGATCCAGTTACCGGTCTGTACGGTATCTATCTTTGCATATCCGGAGTTTGGAGATGTTTCTGCTATATCTGTCCAGTTGACCGCTCTCCCTTTAGTCTCGGAATTACCGAAGAGAGGTATTGCACGGTATTGAATGCGATAGTTTTCAACATTACCGGATGTAAAGGCCGCGGAAGAGAACGCAAACGTTACTGATGCGTAGGAAGTGGAATCCGGCTTATCCTTACATGAGACGAAGACGAAGGAGCAGAGTGCAGCGAGAACTATAATCAATGAAATATTCAGAACCTTTCTCATTAACTGGTGCCCTCCAAAACTACAATTACCGCTTCCGTGGAGTATGTCTTCTCGCCTCTTGTGACAAATGCCGTCAGGTAATAGTTCCCCGGTGTTGCAGACGTGAATGTGTATGTGCTTCCGGACCCTTTTTCAACTCCTGCTATATACCATTTCACACTGTAAGATTTTCCGTTGTCGGCATTGCTGTCCATTACAAACGTAAATGTTGCAGAGGTGTTTACCGTCATTATGAAAGATTGCGGAGTAAGGGCCGTCGCAGTACCCTCTCTTACTTCGATAATGCCCTTTACTTCGCTTTTATCTTCTTCTATGTCAAAACCCGGCCGGACAAAGGCTCCGCTTTCAAGCGTCCCTGTCACAACCGTCGTTTCGCCGTCTATAAGTACTGTTTTAAAAGTTTCTGCCGTCTGTACCGCCCCACCGGGAGTTGAAAGTGCAATGGTCGCTGTAACTTCACCGGCATCCAGATTTTCTATAAGTGTGCTGTATTCAATAACTCCGTCTTTGACTTTCTTCTCTGCCCACCCTTCCGTTATTGTCCTTACTGTCCTGTCCAGATATAGAAGAGTAAGAGACGGCTTCATCCCGGATCCTTCTGATGTTTCAAGTCCCGTAAATGTAACCTTCATCTTTGTGTCGGTTTTTTCATTGCGTACACCATTCAGAGTAACGCTGAACGCATTAACCTTGTTGCTGTTAAGGTATATCGTGTCGGTCGTTCCGTAATAAACAACATTGCCGTTTGCATTGAGCGCTCTTATTTCAAGCGTCCACCTGCCCTGCTGGTAATATCCCATGACAGCACGTATCTTTCCAACTGTCGCATTGTTGCCGTCTTTGTCCTGGAACTTTACACTCTTCCATTC
>CAVACS010000169.1:0-4605 GCA_963587105.1 Anaerovoracaceae bacterium
CGACAAGCACTTCATACGTAACCTTGCAACAAGGATCCTGTATATATCTGACGAGGGACCCCAGTTCTTTGACGGCGACTATGAATACTTCGAGCGTAAGATCGAGGAGAAGGAAGCACAGTGGGCGGTGAAGAGAGAAAAGGAGAAGGATGATAAACCCTCAGAGAAAGCTCCGTCCTCGTACGAAGAGAACAAGGCGAGAAAGAACAGGATCAACTCCCTCACAAGAGAGCTCGATGCAATAACACTTAAAATCGAGAAGCTCGAGGAGGAGATAGCACTACTCGAGGAGGAGTCGGGAAAAAGCGAAGTCTACTCCGTCGCCTCCCGCATCAAGGCCGTCCTCGATAACAAGGAAAAGAAGGAAGAGGAGAAGGAAAGACTCGAGGAGGAGTGGCTCGAGAAGGAAGAGGAGAAGGAGGGGCTCCAGAATGGATAGAATAACAGAGCCCACCGGCGAAGAGCTTGAAATCGGAAGAATACTCCCTTCCGTTGTTCTTGCATCATCCTCCCCCAACAGAAAGAAGCTTCTCGAGGAGTGCGGGATATCTGTCACGACATTCACACCCGACGCCGACGAATCGACAGAGGGTCTCGAGATAGATGAGGCGATTAAGAAGAATGCACGCGTCAAGATGGAGGCCTACCTCGCATCCCCCGCCTTCATAAGTGACATCCCGGCAATCAGTGCCGACACGCTTGTAAAAATCGACGGCGCCCTTCTCGGTAAGCCGAAGAACAGGAAAGAAGCAAAGGCAATGCTTGAGCGCCTTTCGGGGAGAGTGCAGACAGTTTATACAGGATGTTCGCTCTACATTCCGGGAAAGAAGATCATCACATTCTCAGACACAGCAGGCGTTCTTTTCCACACTCTCACCTCCCGCGATATAGAAGACTATCTCGATAGAGAAGAATGGAAGGGAGCCGCGGGGGCGTACCGCCTCCAGAAGACAGGATACCGCCTTGTCGAGAAAATTGACGGCGACTGGGCCACAGTCGTCGGGCTTCCCCTTATGAGGATACTCGATATTCTTCAGCCCAGAAGCTCGTCGTAGTGCTCGAGGCCGAGCTGCAATATCTTGGTAATATGATCATCGGAGAGGCGGTACAGGATATTCCTCCCGTCCTTTCTGAACCTCACAAGCCTCGATGCTCTGAGGAGCTTGAGCTGCTGGGATACCGCACTCTGACTTATCGAAAGGTGTTCAGATATAGCATTGACCCCCACCTCCCCGTTAGTCCAGAGGTCGAAGAGGATCCTCAGCCTCGTGGGATCTCCGAAGACCTTGAAGAAGTCCGCCATATCTACAATCTCTTCCTCGCTGATTTTAATATCTTCCATTTGAACCTCTTCCTTCTTTTTGTCTATAATACACATTTAACAGAGTAAGCATAAGTAGAACGAGAAGAAAAACCGGAGGTATGCGGATGACTATAGACAAGAACAAGGCAAAGCTCATACTTGAGGACGGACGGGAACTGGGACTTGACGTCATCCACGACAATCTCGGAGGGCCCAGTCTCGATATTTCGAAGCTGCGCTCCTCCACAGGCTACATCACATATGACCCGGGCTTCATGAATACCGGATCCTGCATGTCCTCGATATGCTACATAGACGGCGAGAAGGGAATATTGAGGTACCGCGGCTACTCAATCGAGGACCTTGTGGCGAAGTGCGACTTCATCGAAGTAGCCTTCCTGATGGTGAAGGGCTTCCTCCCGACCCTCGAAGAGAGGCAGCGCTACCAGGAACTTCTCAACAGACACTCCCTCCTGCACGTCAACATGAAGGAGTTCCTACGCGCCTACCCTTCCTCGGCCCACCCCATGAGCATCCTCGTAGCAATGGTTGCCTCCCTCTCCGCCTTCTATCCCGAGCTTGACGAGAGAGACCCCGAGGAGAATATAGACCTCACAGTCACAAGGCTCCTCAGTAAGATGAGAACAATCGCCGCATATACATACCGCCAGATGGAGGGAACGGAGTTTCTGGAGCCTAAGTACGAGTATTCGTACTGCGAGAACTTCCTGAACATGATGTTCCACACCTCGGTCAACAACTACACACCAGACCCCATACATGTAAAGGCTCTCAATCAGCTTCTCATAATCCATGCCGACCACGAGCAGAACTGCTCGACTACGGCTGTCCGGCTTGTCGGCTCCTCGGAAGCCAACCTCTACGCCGCAGTCGCAGCAGGGTGCTGCGCGCTCTGGGGCCCGAGGCACGGCGGCGCGAACATGGAAGTCATGAATATGCTGAGTCGTATCAAGAACGACAATCTCTCGATAGACGACGTAATAAGGAAGGCAAAGGACAAGGGCGACACCTTCCGCCTCTCGGGCTTCGGCCACAGGGTCTACAAGACCTTCGACCCCAGGGCAAAGATAGCGAAGAAGATCTGCCTCGAGGTCATGGAAACGACCCACAGACACGACTCCCTCCTCGACATTGCAATGGAACTTGAGGAGAAGGCGACACACGACGACTATTTCGTCTCACGCCACCTCTACCCCAATGTCGATTTCTATACAGGAATAACATTCAGGATGCTCGGTATCCCTGCAAATCTCTACACAGTCATGTTCGCAATGGGAAGACTTCCCGGGTGGATTGCACACTACCTCGAGTGGAAGCATGACGAGTATATGAAGATCGGGCGCCCGCGTCAGGTCTATACGGGATTTCCCGAGAGGGAGGTTACCCCGATTGAGGACCGCTGAGGCAGTAGTCTTCGACTACAACGGCACCCTCTACTTCGACTACCGGGAGAACAGGGATGCCTGGAATGAGATATCGAAAAAGTACAGAGGACGCTCCTTCAGAGACGAAGAGTACGACTCGATGATGGGGATGACGGACCCTTTATGCGTCAGACGCATCCTCGGTGACGATACTCCCGAAGAAACCATAGAAAAGGTCGGACGCGAGAAGGAGACGATCTATCTCGCTCTCTGCAGTAAGAGGAACCTTAAAATAGAGAAGGACGCCAGAGAGTTCATCCTCCGCCTAAAGAAGGACAATATAAAGGTACTCATCGCATCATCGGCGCCGAAGATGAACATGGATTGGTACTACGAGAATGCAGGGATAAAGGACCTCTTCAGAAAGGAAGATATCATAGCAGGGCGGGATGACATTCCCTCGAAGCCCGAACCCGACATCTTCCGCCTTGCACTCGAAAGAGCACACACAGAAGCGGAAAGAGCAATCTGCTTCGAAGACTCCCCCAACGGCCTCAGGGCAGCCCTGGCCACACCATTTAAAAAGGTCTACTCAATAGAATCCCCGGGCTTCGACGACTTTGAGCAGCGCACCCTTGCCCCCGTTATTGACTGGAGCTACACCCTCACACACTACGACGAGGTGATCTCCCTATGAGAGCAATACGAAAGGCAGTCCCCGGGGACCTTCCCGCTATCTACAGCATCTACGAAAGCGCACGCTCCTATATGCGCACTCACGGTAATCCCGACCAGTGGGAAAATGACTACCCACCCGAGGATCTCATAAAAGAGGACCTCAGAAACAAGAGGCTCTACGTCATAACAGAAGACATCTCAACAGAAGAGAGCACAACACAAGAGGGCACAACACAAGAGAACACAACAGAAGAAAGCACAACAGAAAAAGTTGAAACAGTAGAGGCAGTATTCGTATTCTTCACCGGAGAGGAAGAAGCATACAACAGCATCGAGGGTTCCTGGACATACAATCTCCCCTACGGCGTAATACACAGAGTCGCATCTTCGGGGAAAATCAGAGGTGTCACAAAGACCATATTCGACTACGCTCTTACTCACATAAACTACCTCCGGATCGACACACACGAGGACAATCAGACAATGCAGACAGCCCTCCTCAGATACGGCTTCCGGCGCTGTGGTACAATTTTTTATAGCAGAAACAATTCCCTCACAAAACGCATAGCATACGACTTAAGATGTAAATCGATTTAGAAACAAGCCATAAGTGTTATAATTCTAACAGATACCCCCCCCCATTGGTATCTAGTATTAGAACGCTCTATTATTAACAAACAGGGTAAAGGGAATACTACAATGAAAAAGACACTTATACTCATAGCACTTGCACTCTTAATAATGGTGCCTGTGTTTGCTGATACTAATGCACTGAAGGTAATAGCTGCGAATGCTGATGCTACTCCGTTAACTGAAGAAGGTACATCTACTTCAAGTTCAACACCAAAAGATACAACAGTCAAAATCAAACTCGAGCAGTGGCCCAAATATCTGCTGGCAATAACGACAACTAATTATGATGGTTCTGACGGCAAAACGATCTCAAATACTAATTATGATAGTGTTCAGCATGTTGAAGAAATCACAATGAGTGTTAATAAAGATACCTGGACTCTGAATGAGCTTGCTGATCAGTATTACGTTACATTCTTCGCATATGAGAATAATCAGAATGTGGAGTATACGATGACCTTGAATGGAAATATGAAGTACAAAGATGGTGAAACAGCAACGTCTGAAGGAACAACAAGTTCTGGTAAACGGAATGAAATCAGGTATCAGATGACAATAGCTGGTATAGATGGTTCAGGTTCTACCGGTACGGGTAGTGTTGTACTC
>CAVACS010000170.1:0-4592 GCA_963587105.1 Anaerovoracaceae bacterium
TCGCTCTACGGTCCGTGTTTAAACAGTTCTGATGGGTACAGGGTGATGCGGACTCCAAACCTCCCGTAACATTGGCGAAGGACTCCGGGGAGAGAGACCCCGTTACCGCAGGAGAAGCGGGCCTTAAAGGCATTTTATCTCCACTCTCTGATAGCCTTCGGGCTTGAGGAGAGGTTATGTAAACTTGCCCTTTAGAAGGGTTAGAGATAGACATAAGGTGATGCACCTTTCACTGCATCAGTAATTATCCGGCTCCTCCCACGGGGCAAGCCCTGGGGTTTCCGCCGGTAGGACATTTAACAATTAAGCTGTTGCTTATCTTTACGGAAGGAGATGCGGGCATTGTCTGAAGAAGACTTCAGAACTGTATAATCTCGAGGAAGTTTACAGAGAGGTATATCAAGACAAGAGTCTGGACACCGAAGACGTCTGCAAAGACTGCTTCGAGGAACTCTGCAGGAAATATAATGTCGCCTGTGATGAGGATGTACTGGAGGAATGCAGGGTGGATCTGAGTCGCTATGATTACTGGTCAAGCTGGACCGATGACAGCATAGATGATGATTAATCCAGCCTGTAATAACAGGTGCTTCTGCCAATCAATCAAGCGATCCATTCCTTAAAAATGAGGCTGAAACAAGGGAAAACGTCAGATTCTTATGTTTTCACATCTTTTCTCTTTGTTGCAAAACATCAGAATTACGACACCTTTGTCTCTCCCGTAAAACATAAGCCTATAACAGCCAGGCCATATAGGGCGGGATTGCCACAATTCCATCCTTCAGGGACAGATTCTTCGGGTGGATTATGTAACTTTCCCCTATTCTATCCCTGAATTTCTTTTAAATACAATAAATTACGGCAGTGCGCAACATAAAAAACAGCGAAAATAGCAATTATGCGCACCTATAGAAATATCGAAAAACACAATTATGCGCAGGTATAAGCTGTAACTTGACTCCTCTTGATAACCCCTATCATAGTCCCTTCTGGTGATATCCCCGACATTCAAGAAGCACGGAGAGCGGAGGCGGAGGAGCAAAGAAGAGAGGCAGCATCTTTTCCATGCTCTCAGAAGGTAAGGATCAACTCAGATTACGGCGTATTTTCCAGAATCAAGAAGATACTGCCGCAAAGGCGTCACGCAGAGTCGATCCTCTCTCCGGGACGGAAGCCTTCGCATTCAGAGGTTCCGGATCACATCCTCAAGGAATGAACTGAAAGCCTTTGAAGCCCTTTCTGCGACAGAGTCGACTTCGCTTCCGTCATTGTCCTCGTCCGTCATACCTGTTGCCCAGTTGGTGATGAGTGCCAGGGCGAAGAGCTTCATTCCCGAGTGGGCTGCCGTAAGGGCTTCGGTGACGGTGCTCATGCCCACACAGTCTGCGCCGAGGATACGGGCGGCTCTTATTTCGGATGCTGTCTCGAACTGAGGGCCGGGAAAGAACATATAGACGCCTTCGTGTACCTTTATATCCGCCGCCAGGGCAAGCTTTCTCGCTTTTTCTCTTATCGAGGCTGTATAGAGGTCCGATACGCTGAAGAACCTGGGGCCGAGCTCGGGGACATTGGGGCCTCTCATCGGAGAGCCGCCGTAGAGCTTGATATGGTCCTTTATGATCATTGCATCCCCCGGGCGGAAGCCGGGGTTAGAGGAGCCTGCGGCATTGGTGAGAACGAGAGTCTCGATTTTCAGCACATGAGCCACATGTACCGGAATATTGAGCTCCTCCATCGAGTAGCCCTCGTAGTAATGAAAGCGTCCGTTCATACAGAGGCAGTATCTGCCGCCGATCCAGCCGGCAACCATCTCGCCTTTGTGCGAGGGATTCGTGGTCAGAGGAAAGTGCGGGATATCAGAATAGGGAATTCTGACGGCACCCTCGATTCTCTCTGCAAAAGGAGAGCACCCCGTTCCGAGAATCACTGCCACAGAGGGAGTCTCTTCGATACGATCCCTGATGTAAGCTGCAGCTTCCGTATATATTGAATATGGATAACCTTCTACCATCAATGTTCCTCTCCGGGATTGTAACACAGAAAAGGCGAGTATGGACAACCTCCGCTATGGAGAGTAGACTTTTTTCATCTGTGGTCTCTCTTCTCTATTGTGCCGGATTCACGAATGTACAGCTTATTACGGGGGACCGCTTTTCATAGGGTTGGTGATATCAAAATGGAAAGACAGGACTGCGACCTCGCGTTCATGCTCAGATACGAGAACATTGCATGGTATGAGGAAGGATGCGTGAAAATTCTCGACAGACGCTGCTATCCGTCTCGTGTGAGCTTTGTCGAATGCAGAAGGCACGAGGAAGTGCGAGACGCCATCCGCGACATGGTGACGCAGAGCGCAGGTCCCTACACTGCAGCCCCGATGGGGATGGCACTCGCTGCCCGGGAGTGCCGTGAAAAGACAGAGAAGGAGCAGATTGAACATCTCAAGAAAGCCTCACTCTGCATTGCATCTGCCCGTCCGACGACGAGAAGCCGCATTTTCCAGCTGACAGAAGGCGCTCTCGAGGCCGCCGTCATCGCCCTCAGGGAGGGACGGAGGACAGACGAAGCCGTAAGGGACTACACTATTGAAGCGAACAACCTCCGTTACAGCAAGATAGACACTATGAGCCGGTACCTTGTTGAAAAGTTCCCCGACAAAGGAACTGTGATGACACAGTGCTTTGCCGAGACGATAGTGGGGATGATGCTACGCGAATGCAGGAGAAAGGGAAAGACTATCCGTCTCTTCTGCCCCGAGACGAGACCATTCTTCCAGGGAGCGCGTCTCACGGCGACCGTATCTCACGAAATGGGATTCGACACCACTGTCATAACGGATAATATGCCCTCGTACGTGATGGCGAACGAAGGCGTTGACACCTTTTCATGTGCAGCGGACGCAATAACACTTGACGGCTATGTCTTTAACAAGGTCGGAACAAGTCAGATTGCCATCTCGGCCCGCTACTACGGCGTTCCGGTATATGTGACGGGCGCTCCCGATATAGCACACCAGACTCATGACAGCGTTACAATCGAGATGAGGAATCCCGAGGAAACGTTATATGCAATGGGAGTTCGTACCGCCGTGGAGGGTGTCAAAGGCTACTACCCCGCTTTCGATATGACACCTCCCGAGCTCATTACTGGAATTGTCACCGAGAAGGGAATCTTCAAGCCCGAAAGGGTGAAAGACTATTTCACGCTCGGAGGAGAGGGCGAGTACTCATACAGGGCAGAGGAGTGAGAATCACTCGCCCTCGTACTTGATGACGGAGAATACGGGATAATCCCTGAGAACTTCCCTTCCCTTGAGATCGACAAGCTCCATCAGGAAGAGAATTCCCGCAACAGTTCCGCCCAGCCTCTCCACAAGATGACATGCGGCCTTCATGGTGCCGCCCGTTGCGATGATGTCGTCGATGAGAACGACCCTGTCGCCGGGATGTATTGCCGTCTTGTCGATTTCGATTGTGGCCGAGCCGTATTCAAGGTCGTATGACTCCTCGATGGTTTCACAGGGGAGCTTCCCCTTCTTTCTTACAGGAAGGAATGCCTTTCTGAGGTTGTAGGCAAGAGGCATGCCGATTATGAAGCCCCTGGACTCGATTCCTCCGATGATATTGAAGTCGAGATCCTTTATGCAGTCCTCGAGAGAGTCGATGACAAGCCTTAGTCCCTCGGGATCATTGAGTGCCTTTGTCATATCACGGAAGATGATTCCCTTCTTCGGAAAATCGGGGACGCTTCTCATATATTCTTCGATGCTCTTCATAACTACCTCTTGTGTGCCGGAAAAGTCCTGAACGGGTTTACTATAACAACAGAGAAGAATAATGGCTACATGAAAGGAGACGGGGAAATACAACTTTCATTTCTTTTCCTCTTTTTTCACATAACAGTAAAACGATACAGAAGGAAAGACATCCTCCCCTGTCATACATAAAAGGAGAGAGGTTATACGAAAGAGGAACTTCGGTTATACTCATCACGGAGGCAGTAAATGAAGATTGTCATACTCGACGGATATGCGGAGAACCCGGGAGATCTCTCCTGGGAGAGGATAGAGAGGCTGGGAGATGTAACGATATATGAGAGGACAGGAAAGAGTGACGAGGAGATCATCTCCCGTCTCTCCGATGCCGATATCGCAATAACGAACAAGACCCCGATAACACGGAAGGCAATCGACTCTCTGCCCTCTCTGAAGTTCATATCCGTACTCGCCACCGGCTACAACGTTGTCGATACCGCCTATGCCCGGAAGAAGGGAATTGCCGTATCGAATGTGCCGTCGTACGAAACGGACAGCGTTGCCCAGAGTGCCATAGCACTCCTTCTCGAGCTCTGCCACCATATAGGACACCACTCCGACGAGGTTCATAAGGGCCGCTGGGAGAAAAACCGGGACTGGTGTTTCTGGGACTACCCACTTATAGAGCTCAGCGGAAAGACTATGGGAATCATAGGCTTCGGACGCATCGGACGGAGGACAGCAGAGATAGCAAAGGCCCTCAATATCAACAACCCACGGGATAAATCCCGGGGTATGCAGCGAAAGCGAGCATACCCTTGTTGATTAGCCTCAGTGC
>CAVACS010000171.1:0-4581 GCA_963587105.1 Anaerovoracaceae bacterium
CCGTAACTATAACGGTCCTAAGGTAGCGAAATTCCTTGTCGGGTAAGTTCCGACCCGCACGAATGGTGTAATGATTTGGGCACTGTCTCAACGCGAGATCCGGTGAAATTGAAGTCCAGGTGAAGATGCCTGGTGACTGCAGTTAGACGGAAAGACCCCGTGAACCTTTACTCTAACTTGGTGCTGAAGATTGGACCAGCATGTGTAGGATAGGTGGGAGACTGAGAGTCGTGCCCGTCAGGGTGCGAGGAGTCGATGGTGAAATACCACCCTTGCTGATTCAATTTTCTAACCGCTGCCGTGATCCGGCATCGGGACAGCGCCAGGCGGGGAGTTTGACTGGGGCGGTCGCCTCCCAAAGTGTAACGGAGGCGCGCGAAGGTCACCTTAGGGCGGTTGGGAATCGCCCGTCAAGTGTAAAGGCACAAGGTGGCTTGACTGCGAGACGAACAGGTCGAGCAGGTACGAAAGTAGGTCTTAGTGATCTGGCGGTAGCGTGTGGAAGCGCCGTCACTTAACGGATAAAAGGTACTCCGGGGATAACAGGCTGATCTTGCCCAAGAGTTCACATCGACGGCAAGGTTTGGCACCTCGATGTCGGCTCATCGCATCCTGGGGCTGGAGCAGGTCCCAAGGGTTTGGCTGTTCGCCAATTAAAGCGGTACGCGAGCTGGGTTCAGAACGTCGTGAGACAGTTCGGTCCCTATCTGCTGCAGTCGTTGGATACTTGAGGGGTCCTGCCTTTAGTACGAGAGGACCGAGGTGGACGAACCTCTAGTGTACCTGTTGTCGCGCCAGCGGCACTTGCAGGGTAGCTACGTTCGGAAGGGATAACCGCTGAAAGCATCTAAGCGGGAAGCCCACCCCAAGATTAGGTGTCCCATGGAGCTTGACTCCACTGAAGGAACGAGCAAGACTAGCTCGTTGATAGGATGGCGGTGTAAGCATGGCAACATGTTCAGCCGACCATTACTAATCTGCCGTGAGGCTTGACCATATTGTCCTTTCGATTCTCTTCTGACTACCTGATAATCGACTCCTCGATTCTCATTGTAGTCTGCTGGTGACCATAGAGAAGTGGAAATACCCGTTCCCATCCCGAACACGGAAGTAAAACGCTTCTTCGCCGATGGTACTGGAGCTCGTCTCCGGGAGAGTAGGTCGTCGCCAGCTTTTTTTATTTGCTTTTTTGAGTATTACTACATAGCGGCGGATGGCTTCTCGTTACCCGCCGTTTTTATTACTGTGCGTAAAACCCCGCTTTCAACTTCAGGATGCAAGCCAGAAAACTGAGAATGAAGTATAGAGTATGAAGCACCTCCTTTACCAACGTTATCAAAGAATCCGGGAGGGAACCCTCCAGGATATTCAATTTCTGCCTCTTTTCTCATCGAATAATTCCTCAAGCTTCCGCTATGTGTAACACTTATATATTTTTGTTTTCAATTCTTTGTCCAATAAACAATAAGAGGTGTTTTCATAATCGAAAGTTTGTTATATATTACATTTCGGTATTCAGATATGAAGAAGAAAAACGAAAATATACGTAATATAGCAATCATTGCACATGTAGACCACGGCAAGACAACACTTGTTGATGCTCTCTTCAAGCAGAGCGGACTCGCTTTAAAGGATAACGGCCAGGAGAGAATAATGGACAGTGGTGATATCGAGCGCGAGAGAGGTATCACGATATCTGCAAAGAACTGTGCAATACACTGGAAGGGAGTGAAGATCAACATCATCGACACCCCGGGCCACGCAGACTTCGGAGGAGAAGTCGAGAGAGGCCTGAGCATGGTAGACGGCGTCGTACTTCTCGTCGATGCAGCGGAAGGTCCGCTTCCACAGACAAGATTCGTCCTTGAGAAGGCCCTTCTGAAGAGCCTTCCAGTCATCGTTGTAATCAACAAGATCGACCGTCCCGATGCAAGAGCGGAGGAGGTCCTGGACGAGGTCTATGACCTCCTCTTAGAGCTCAGCAACGATGAGAGCATGCTTGATGTTCCTGTCTACTATGCCAACGGCAGGGACGGAAAATGCGGGCTAACACCGACTGAAATCACAGATAACCTCCATCCTCTTCTTGATGCGATCCTCGAGTATATTCCGGCACCGGAGTACGACGACGAGGAGCCTTTTCAGATGCTTGTATCGGATCTCTCGTATTCAGACTTCCTCGGTCGTCTTGCAGTGGGGAAGGTTATCAACGGAACTGCATCTACGAACGACCAGCTTATATGCATAAAGGAAGATAAGGAAGAGGCGCTGAGAGTTACTAGACTCCAGAGCTATGACGGGCCGACATTCCGGGAAACGAGCGACGTAGAACCGGGAGATATTATCGTTCTCAGCGGCGTCAGTGACGTCTCCATCGGCGATACGATATGTACAAAGGAAGAGATCAAGGCCCTTCCTAGAATCAAGGTCGACGAGCCTACTGTCAGCATGCTCTTCTGTCAGAACACATCTCCTCTTGCAGGTACAGAAGGTAAGGCAGTTACAGGCGCAAAGATCTGGGAGAGACTCCAGAAGGAGGCTCTGAAGAACGTCTCCATCAAGATCGAAAAGAACCTTGATGATACATTCACGGTAAAGGGCAGGGGAGAGTTCCAGATGGCCATCATCGTCGAGGAGATGAGACGTGACGGCTTTGAACTCAGTGTCGGAAGGCCTCATATCATATTCAAGAAGGATGAGATGGGAAACAAGACAGAGCCTGTTGAGTATCTCTATATAGACTGCCCTGAGGAATACAGCGGAACTGTCATGGAGAAGCTCGGAAAGCGAAAGGCTGTAATGAACGATATGCAGTATACAGCCGGCGGCAGAGTCAAAATACAGTTCGAGGTACCTGCACGGGGGCTCATCGGCTACAGAGACGAATTTCTTACAGATACGAGGGGCCTCGGTGTCATGAACACTCTCGTAAAGGGCTATGAGCCTTACAAGGGAGACTTCCCTGACAGACAGTCCGGTTCTCTTGTATGTGACAGAGCAGGAACAGCAGTTGCTTACGGAATCTGGGAGCTTGAGGACAGAGGACGTTTCTTCATTGTGCCCGGTGACCCTGTTTATGAAGGACAGGTCGTCGGTGAAAGAAACAAGGACCTCGATCTTCTCATCAACCCGACGAGAACAAAGAAGCTTACGAACCTCCGTGCTGCCGGTAAGGACGAGGCTGTCTCCCTCACGCCTGTCGTCAAGCCCTCTCTCGAGGCTGCCATCCAGTTCATCAAGGATGACGAGCTTGTTGAGGTGACCCCGAAATCAATAAGAATGCGAAAGAAGATCCTGGACTCCCAGCAGCGCAAGATTTTCAACAATCGCGGATCAATACCAGAGTTTCTTAAATAATCAATGAGCCCGGCAGAAATTGACCGGGCTTTTTAACATAACAACCTTTTCGATTTCTTATGCGACCAGATTTATTATGCATATTGAATTCTGCTATTATCATATAATCATACTATAAATAAAATATAAAAACAAAAAATTATAATATATAAAAAATATTAAATTAATATATTATTTCTATTTCTTCAATTTGTGTTCCATAAGTCTGCATAGTAGTTTTATGGCATTTATAATGATCATTTATAAAGGTCTGTATTGTTATTCAATTACCGCGGCTGGGAGGAAAATCAAGTTGATACAGTACAGCTGTAGAACTTAACAATAATTCTCTAATATTATAATCAAAAACAATATATTAGATATCAATAACATATATGAATACAATTATATTTGTATTTCAATTATACAATTATTAGTGATGACAATAGCTTAATAATATAAGAATCTGCAGGTTCTTAAGAATAGAGATATAAATTCCCGATGTAAGCTGCTTTCTTTTTATGAAATTCCCATATCTGAAATCTATCAGTTCTGCGATATTCAAATATGCTTTATGAGCATCTGTCATCTTATGTTGTTGCTGTATTGTTTTAAGCTCAAAGGCATCAAAAATCGATTCTGACGCGTTCTTCTCTCTGCTGTGGTATTTGTACTGTTTTAAAGCTCAGATGCTCCAGACGCGCTTTTTTTATCTCTCGTATGCTTTGATCTGAATATAATCCTGTGCCATAGATATATCGTAAGAATGAGAGCGTATCTGCTCTTCTTTAAGACTCTTCAGTTACTTTTGTTTCCTCTATTGTCTCCGACGTACATGGGAGGCCGTCAATCATGGATAGAGAGCAGCAGGGGGCAATGCTCTGGTCATCAGCATAAGATATAATACGAATTCTGCCGGATTATGTGTGTTAATACTATGTAACAATATATGATTGTGTATAATATCAATTAAATAACTCACTATTATTAAATAAAATATCTATATTAAAATGTTGTTTCGATATCACTTGGATGATTTATCTCATGTTTTTACCCCTGAAACGATAGATATTTTCAGTCGATTCTGTAGCATAAAACGATTGATTTACCATTGTAATGATACATATCTGATAAAAATTATTACTGAATCTGATTTGAACTGATATATCATCAGTTTATATATGATATGTGTTAGAAACAATTAATGCATTGAATTCATTAAGAAATTATTCGATTACATATATG
>CAVACS010000172.1:0-4534 GCA_963587105.1 Anaerovoracaceae bacterium
AATAAAAATAATGACTATTGATTAGTTTTCGTGTAAACACGGAGAAAATTCAGGTCTACAGAACACAGCGTTACAATACCTTCCAGCTCAGGCTGGAGGCCGGTGCGGGGCCCTCTCTCTGCCTCTTTAAGAATGTCGGGTCTCTCAGTCTCTCGTTCTCCCTCGGTATAAGCGCGAGATTTACATTCGAGAGCGGGTTCGCCCTCTCTGCAATGCTCGATAATACAGTCGTAGTCGAACCGAATTTCAACAGCAATGATCAGCTGACGCTGGGCACCACCTTCTATACAACACTTCCGTTGAGGATAGGCATGGCCTGGCTCTTCAAAGAGGTGAGGGACTGAGACGGATATGATAAGAAAGACGTTCATCTTCCTTCTTTTTCTTGTTTTTATCACAGGCTGTACAGCCCAGTTCGACGGGAGTACCGCAATACAGGAGGTCTTTGCAGAGAAGCTCATAGAGGATGATGTCTATCTCGACAAGGGCGCTCTGACTCTCATAATCCGTCAGGACAAGTCCGTCGTTCCTCTCACTTACTACCTCGTTGAGATAGAAAAGCGCTCGGAGACTGGGCCATTCCATAGTGAGAGAATAGAGTACGAGAACACCTTCGATATCATAGTGCCGCTCGAGATAGCGAGGGGTGTATACACGATAACAGTCACGGGATACAGGGAAAACAGCAATGCCGGTCACATTGCTCTATCTTCAGGGAGGGTGGAGGACTATCTTCTCGACGGCGAGGGGAAAACTCTCGAGATACAACTCCTCTCCGAAGGGCACAGCCACAGGTTCATCTGGTTCTATGACGATACATATCACTGGAAAGGATGCGAAGACTGTATCTACATAGTCGATGGAACAAGGGAAGAACACAGCTACACGATAGGAGAAGGCGACAATCTCTACTGCATATGCGGTCGTCCAAGGCCCGTCGACGGCGCCTCCTCGGGCTTCAATGCGGAGGAGGGTGATATCGAGCCGAAGGGACACTTCACAGGAAGCAGAAACGGTACAGCCTGGACGCTCACGTTTGTCGATGACAATCCCCGGTACCCGAGTTCTGTCGTTGCCTGGTTTATTGACGGCATCGAGGTTGAAACTGATGACGCGGACAAAAAGGGGATGGAGACAACGATAGAGCCATATGAGAGGGTTCTTGTCCGCTGTCTCTTCAAAAATGAAAAAGGCTACGGATCATTTGAAGCGATGATAGATGGAAACAATAACGGATTTTAAAGGTTAAGAGGAGAAAGAGAAATGAAAAGGACATTTTTAATTCTAATTTCAGTCCTGCTGGTATTTGCATTCTTCGTCTCATGTAAGATCGAGGTGAATGAAAGCGGGGGAGAGACGGTGCTCCTGAGGTTCAGGACTGAAGACAGGGACAGGACGCTTTCGGGACTGAGGGAGGCAATAGAGAGCAGCAGGTATGTCTGGTATTACACGGCAGAGAAGGCTGATGCTTCGCCGGCAACCGGCACGAAGAGCGAGCAGACAAAGATCGGGGCTGACGGAAAGATAGGCGATCAGGTGACCGAGCCGTTCTCTCTCGGGCTCTGGAATTTCACCCTTTACGGCTATAAGGACAGCAAGTCCGATAATAATCTTGTGTATAAGGGAACCGCTGCAGGCTACCTCATCAAAGCTGATTCGAAGTCAATCGACGTGACTGTTGAGCCCCAGAAGCCTGATGGGGGACGGGGGACGATCAAGGTCGACGGCAGCATAAAGCTTACGGCAAACGGCGTTGACTATAAAGCTACGGCTGTAACGGTGAAGAAGGAAGGATCAGCTACTGAAACGACAAAGTCCTTCGATAATTCAGGCACCGACATTGAATTCGAAGATCTTGATGTCGGGGCATACACCGTGACTGTGGTTTACAAACCGGAGACTATCACATATGCAGCCAATTCGGTCACTGTCAATGTCTGGAACCATCTGACGACGACAATCAGCGGCAGACTCGACGAGAAGACGGTCTACAAGTCATTCAGCGCCGCAGACGGTGTGGCGACGGATTCGATGACAATCGATACTTCTTCAGTCCAGACAGCCGGAGTGACTCTCGGCCTTTCTCCGGCAGCGGCTCTTTCTGCAGAGACTGATCTCTCGTCATACACGACGAATATCAAAGGTAAAATCGTTAAGACGGGAAGCGAGGAGGCAAGGGTCAGGGTAGATGTCTATGATCTGGGCACTCTAGGCGGAGGAGGCACTGTCGCATTCACAGTCGAGAATGGAGAGAGTGCAGTCGCGGCTATCGATCTAACCCTTGAGAATGCGAGAATAGAAAGCGGCGTCGTCATTGTCACCACATATATCTCGAAAGGGCTTTCGGGCGTGAAGCTCTACCACAGCAACAACCGGATGGATGAAGAGACGAAATCGACGGAAAACGAAGTGACTGAAAACAACAACTGGTTCTACGATGCTGCAACAGGAAAGCTTGTCTTCGCGACGTCCTCGTTCAGCCCGTTCCATGTAACGACAGATATGAATGTCTACGATGGAGACAGCAACACTTCATATAAACTTGAGAAGAAGGGAGAGGAGACAGAATATAAGCTCTACGATGCCAATGGAACTGAGGTGACCTCGGCCGGTGGCAACCTTGTCCTTCTCGACTGTTCGCTTTCCAATGTCGTTCCTGATACTCTCTCTTCGGCGGGCTGGACGGTTGTTCACAACAGATGCTCCCAAAGAGGCGAAGACTGCCATGAAGAGAATGCATTCTTCAGCGGAGGCAGGGGAACGAAGGTAGAGCCTTATCTTATTGCAGATAAGACTCAGTTCCAGAAGATTACCGATATGTACGGTAAGTATGCGTACTACAGGATAGCTGACGGCTATAGTGAGACAGACCTCGGTAACTGGACTCCTGTTTACCTCCACGGTTCCTTCGACGGCAACGCAGCAGCATTCACGAATGTGACTTCCGCAATCTTCATGAAGGTCGGCTATTATGATTCTTCAAGCGGTTTCGTGAAGGAGAATATCACACTGAAGAACTTCTCTGCAGAGATGAATGTCGAGACATCGGGCCACGCTGTCGTCAGGGTCATATCGAACAGCGGAACGACCAGATTCGAGAATATCACGGTAACGGGTTCGATTTTCGGACAGTGGCACGTTGCGTCCTTCTATAATTATGGAACAGCACAGGTAGGCGGGGACGGCGCGAGCTACAGAGTTGATTTCGTAAAGTGCAGGTCAACGGCAACATTGGTTTCTCCCAGTGGAAGCACAGGAGGCTTCATCGGACACGGATACGAAGGCAGCGGAAATACACTCACTCTGAATTTCGACAGCGAATCAGTCTATGAAGGAACAGCATATACTCCGGACGGGACAGGCAGGGCTTATATGGTCATGTGCAGCAACTACGGCGGCCCAAAGGTGAAAATCGGAGAGACGGAATACACTGGCTATGATGGTGCATGGAATAATTACAGCTCTGCTAATAACCGTCAAATCAAGAAGGCCGAACCGAAGGAGACCGGAGACGGCTACAGCGTCGATGTGGAGGAAAATGCATCAAAGATCATCGTCTACGTGAATGCACAGCTTACGGCTTATGACGGTGAAGGCAACAAGATACCGAATCTCCAGGGAATAACGCTGGCACTCGAGAGAAGAGAGCTGACAGATGCATCAAGTGATACTGTTCTTCTGAAGAAGGTTACATCCGCGACAATCGACAACAATGCCGGCGAGTACGGATATAAACTCAGTGAAGACGGAGCTATGACGGTGCATGTTCCGGGTGCGCATAATTATCTGGACGGAACTCTGAGTCTGACAGTCGTCCAGTACGACAGCGGCGGCCGTGTTCTGGCTTCAGGAACGCTTAAAGTGTTCACAATAACAAAATAGAGCGTCCTGGCTTTTCCCGCTGCACCCTCTGCTCTCCGGCGGAGGGTGTGTTACTAAGAACAAGGAACATCACAAAGGAGATTATCCGAGCTCAGCATAACCCTCCCTCAAGCGGGACCTCGGGGGAATTAAGCAGAAGGTGTTGACTCAGAGTCTGAAGAGCTGATGGACGACTCTCTTCTAAAGAGACATGACTATCAGAAAGTACCGCCGAAGGTTGACTGCAGCCTCACCGAGCAGGGAGAGAGTATGCTGACGGTCAAACGATGCTCTCTCAGATTTCGGCTCTTACTACAAGACAGTTACCAGTTGATGTGGAAGGAATCCCTCTCTTCCTTCCGTTTTCCTTTCCATCTGCTTTCGTTATTCTTCGGAAAGTGACATCTCTGAGCCTGTTTTTAAACGAAACAGCACGGAAGAAACAACATAAAACTTCATATTGAATAAAGTTATACAATTTGCTGTCGTAATTATTAAAAATATACATTTTTATTTATAATTATTGATCGAATATGATAAAATTCAGTGTTGGAGTGACTGAGAAGAATATCCAGATCAAATCAGTCAATTAAGGGAGACGATAACAATCAACAACCCACGGGACAAGTCCCGGGGTATGAGCGAAAGCGAGCATACCCTTGTTGATTAGCCT
>CAVACS010000173.1:0-4489 GCA_963587105.1 Anaerovoracaceae bacterium
AATATAGATATAAGGTGATGCAACTTTCACTGCATCAGTAAGTAAAAGGCAATTGAGGTTCCTCTCACGATGCAAGCATCGGAGTTTCCACCTCAATAAGGTTAAACAATGAAAACAGTGAAAGTGGTGGCCGCCGTCATCAGAAAGGACAATATGATCTTCGCAACGGAACGCGGCTACGGAGAGTTCAAGGATATGTGGGAGTTCCCCGGGGGAAAGATCGAGAGAGGGGAAAACGGACGGGAAGCTCTCATGAGGGAGATAAAGGAAGAACTCGACACCACTGTCGACGTCGGAGAGTACATCGACACGATAGAGTACGACTATCCCTCGTTCCATCTATCTATGGAGTGCTACTGGTGCACAGTCAAAGAGGGGAAGCTCACACTGCTCGAGCATGAGAACGCTCAATGGCTCGACAGGGATTCACTGTTATCGGTAGAGTGGCTTCCCGCAGACCTTGAGATAATCGAGAAAGTAAAAGAAGGCCTCAAAAAGTAGAAGAAAGAGAAATATACACGTAACTTCCCACCTGTCAGGCCACGAATCAAAGTATATGCATCTTTAAAAGCAGGGGGCTGAATTATCAAATCACGCCCCCTGTTGTCATAGTCGTGGAGAAGCAGAGAGAAGCGGATTCGACACTCTCAACTCTGAGTCACTTTTCTATCCACTGAACTCCGGTTTTATTACTACTTCGACAGAAGCTTTCTGCTTGCCTCCCTTCCCTTTTCGGCAAGTTCCTCTTCGTCCCATCCTGTGAGGTGTCCGTCATAGACGACGAAGGAGCCGTTGACGATTGTGTATTTCGTCTCATGCTTCGTTCCGCAGAAAAGAAGTGACGCCGCAGGGTCTGTCTGACTTCCTGCATACTCGAGGCCGGAGACGTCGAATGCCGCGATATCGGCACCCCATCCCGGTTCGAGTTTTCCAAGCTGTCCGAACTGGAGCATCTTCGCGCCGTTCTCGCTCGCCATTCTGAATACATCGCGGGCGGAGAGGCTTGTGGAGCCGTACTTCACCCTCTGCAGTAGCAGTGCGGCCCTCATCTCGCCGAGCATATCTGATGAGTCGTTAGAGGCAGAACCGTCGACTCCGATTCCCACGTTTATTCCGAGGTCAAGCATATCTCTTACTCTGCATATGCCGCTTCCGAGTCTCATATTCGACGACGGACAGTGGGCAATCGAGGTATGTGTGGAAGAGAGAAGCTCGAGCTCGCTGTCGTTGAAGTGTATGCCGTGGGCATAGAATACGCCATCCCCTATGAGTTCACACTCCTGCATGAGTTCGAGGGGCCTGAGGCCGTACATTCTAAGGCATGTCTCCTCCTCGTCCATCGTCTCGCAGAGGTGTGTATGGAGTCCCACTCCGTACTTTCGTGCAAGTCTCGATGATTCAAGCATGCAGCGCTTTGTCACACTGAAGGGAGAGCATGGCGCAAGGACAATCTTGTGCATTGCAAGAGGCGACGGGTCATGGAAGGTCTTTATGCATCTCTCGCTGTCAAGGAGTATCTCCTCCTCACTCTGTACCACGCTGTCGGGAGGAAGGCCGCCGTCCTTCTTCGATAGGCTCATCGAGCCCCGCGTCGGACTGAAGCGCATGCCTATTCTGTCGGCTGCCTCGAACTGAAGCGCCATCGCATCGCCTTCGAATCCCTTCGGGTAGACGTAGTGATGGTCGGTTGTGCATGTACATCCGGTCTTTGCCAGCTCCGCCATCGCCAGTGATGATGATATGTAGACACTCTCGCTGTCGAGGTTCTTCCATCTCTCATAGAGATATACAAGCCAGTCAAAGAGCTTTGCATCCTGCACTGCAGGTATATTTCTTGTCAGTGTCTGATAGAAATGATGATGTGTGTTGACGAAGCCCGGAACGACGACAAGCGACGAGCAGTCTATGCTCTCTGCGCCCCTTGTCTCGAGGCTTCTTCCGATTTCCTTTACGAGATTACCCTCGATTCTGAGGTCGACTCCCGACTGACACGGCTTTGCCGGATCCGTCATCAGGGAGTATATGTTTCTGAGTATGATGTGTGACATCCTTCTTTTTTCCTCCGTCTTCGATTTTATCATCAGAAAAGGAGGCTGTGTGTTGCAATATCAAGCAAATTTCAAAAGAATAATAACCGGGAACATAAATGGCTGGAATCATTGATTATCTTGAGTGGCGCGGAGACCTTCCGCTTTCATCATACCCCTTCAATGAAGTCGACGGGGGAATACTTGCGCGCATTGCATATCTGAAGTTCGAACTTACGGGAAGAGAATGGCAGGGAGAGAGGCTCGATGCTGCCCTGAAGGCACTTTTCACGGCTTCGGAGGAAGAGAAGGGAAAGAACGACGACGCCTTCATTACGGCGCTCTCCTCCTCGCCGCGCTTTTCATCGCTGAAGATTCTCGATTACACCTCCGTTCTCGAGAACGAAAGTCAGACGCAGTTTGCGGCCATTACAATCAAAGACGAGGAAAACGGACGCATCTACCTCTTCTACCGCGGGACGGACAACACCATCCTCGGCCTCAAGGAGGATTTCAACATGTCCTTCATGACAGTAATTCCGGGGCAGACCAGGGCCCTCGAATACCTCAGGACCATGATGGAAAGATATGACGGCACCTTCGTACTCGGCGGCCACAGCAAGGGCGGAAACTTCTCTGTCTATGCATCCTCGTTCATAAGTGAGGAATATCAGAAAAGGATCGAGGCCATTTACAACTACGACGGACCGGGATTCGAGGAGAGCGTCATAGAGACGGAAGGCTACAGGAGAATATGTCCTCTCGTTTCCTCTTTCATACCCCAGACCTCGATTGTCGGCATGATGCTCGAGCATGAGGAGAAATACACGTTTGTCCATTCCTCCGGCTCCGGTGTGGGACAACACAATATCTACTCCTGGGATGTGAAGGGCACATCCTTTGTACACCTCGAAGGCGTCGATCACAGCTCCCGCTTCATTGACGGCGCACTCAAGTCATGGCTGAAGAATCTCGACAGAGAGAAGAGAGGCGAGTTCATAGATGCTGTCTACACCGTAATGGAGGCGAGCGGCGCGGAGACGCTGAAGGATCTCAGAGAGAAATGGTTTGCTTCGGGGATAAAGATCTTCAAGGAATACAGAAGCCTTCCTCCCGAGACAAGAAAGATAATGAGCGAGGCTATGGGCGTTCTCTTCAGAAGCTCGAAGGAAAGTCTGAAGAATCTCAGAAAGTAGAGAAATATTCCTGGATCATCTCCCTCTCCGTTGTATGAGTCAGTGAAAGCTGGAGAAGTATCCTCGCCTTCGTGGGGGCAAGGTTGTCGCCTATGATGATATTCGGATATGCATCGAACTTGTCATCCGGCACTATGATACCGTTTCCGATACGGCTTGTTCTGACAACAGGTACGGAGAGCTTACCCACCGTATCGTTGAAGGCATTGGAGTAGTTGCCGTTGCCGGCCCCGACAAGGACGATGCCGTCGGCACGCTCGGCGCTTGTTCTGAGTATTACAGGGTCTGCATCCACATAGAAGAATACGATTTCCACCTTTGGAAGAGAGGAAAGGGTATCGACAAAGAAGGGAGAGGATGTCGTATGAGGACGCATGGACTGGTTGTAGAAGCGTATCTCGTCGTCGATTATGTAGCCCATCATGCCGAAGTCCCTTCCTCCGAATGCCGTAACCGATGTCGTCGAAAGCTTCTGGAAGTCCCTCGCTCCGTAGATGCTGTCGGAGAATACGCACATGACGCCCTTCCCCTTCGCCTTCTCAGATGATGCCACGGCTACAGCCTGATAGAGATTCATCGGGCCGTCTGCACTCGTTGCCGTACTCGGTCTCATGGCACCTGTCACGACAATGGGCTTCTCGGTATGACAGGTGAGATGGAGAAAGTATGCAGTCTCCTCCATTGTATCTGTTCCGTGTGTGATCACAAAGCCGTCGATAAGAGGATCACGGCTGAGGGTGTTGATCCGGCGGGCAAGTTCAAGCCAGTCGGAAGATGTGATGTCGTCGGAGTTGACGTTTGCTATCTGGATCTCCCTGAGCTCTGCCAGCTCCCCTATTCCGTCGACAGAGGAGGCGATGCTCTCTATCGAGAGCTGCCCGGGAACGTAGTTTGTCTGGCTTCCTTTCCTTCCCTTACCTGCAATCGTACCGCCGGTGGCAAGTACAACAACTGTCTTCTTCCTCTTCATCTCTTCTCTTCTCCACAGCGATTGTAACAGCAAAAAGCACTGTTGAGAATTCTCCTGCACTTTTTTGAAGGTTTAACGTCGTCTTTCATGGCAATAGTCCCTCCCGCAATCTGCAGAAAGAAAACAGGAAGGAGAGAAAACAGAATGAGCAGATTGAAACATCCCTGCATGCGCAGAGCAAACCACAGCCGAGAATGTAGCCACGAGGCTGGCTAAGAAACATCCCTGCATGCGCAGAGCAAACCTCTTCTCCGTGCCCGGCTCTGTGCTCCATCCGGAAACATCCCTGCATGCGC
>CAVACS010000174.1:0-4485 GCA_963587105.1 Anaerovoracaceae bacterium
ACGTATGCATTATAGGAAAAGAGAGGGACAGTAACAAGAAGATAGTCTCCTCTCTCCTGGAAAGTATCTGAGAGGGCAGATCTTATTTTCTGTATCCAAAGAGGGCTCTCTTTGTGTACAATTGCCGTATGAACATAGAAGAAGCAAAGGAAGCAGTTGCATCCTGCATGCACCGCACATATGAGCGCGGCCTGACGACGACAACGGGCGGCAATATAAGTGCACGCTCCGGCGCGGTGATGGTGATCACCCCTTCCGGACTTGATAAGGACAGACTCACTCCTCTTGATATCGCAGTCGTGGATATAGAGACGGGAAGGAACCTCACCCCGGAAAAGAAACTCAGCATCGAGACCGAGATGCACCGCATGATCTATCTCAAAAGAGACGACGTGATGGCAGTCTGCCATTCCCATCCGACGTTCTCCTGCCTCTTCAGCGCCTCGGATGAGGAGATAGACACCTCTCTCATCGCAGAGACCTACTTCCTCCTTGAGAGGGTGAAGAAGGTTGAATATGCAAGGATGGGCACGGTGCTTCTTGCAGAGAAGGTGAGCTCTGCCGTCGAGGCGGGGGCAAATGCCGTCCTTCTTGAAAAACACGGGGCACTTGCAGTGGGCAGAAGCGTCATCAATGCATTCGACAGGCTCGAGTGTCTCGAGCAGGCTGCAAAGCTGACACTCTTTTCCCATATTGTAAAGACAAAGGGGCTGACAGACGAAGAGAAGAAAGAGATCGCCCTGATGCGCTGAAAAGAAGGAAGAGACGGAATGAGAGCAGATAAACTATCTTATCCTTTACTATTTCATCCGTTAAGAGGGTTCTGGAATGAAGATTGCACTTGAAACCATCCCTCTCTGGGATGCATTGAAGGAGAATACGGAGTGCCCCGTATGTTCTCTGATGAAAGCGGCGGAGAAGGACAGTATAGGCTACTATCTCTCGTCGGCAATAATGACGCCAGAGGTCAGGGTGGAGACAAACAGGTACGGCTTCTGCCCTGTGCACTTTGTCGCACTTACGGAGAGGGGGAACCCGCAGAGCCTTGCTCTTCTCATGGACACATATTACGGTGAGAATGAAGAACACTTTAAAAAGGGCTTCAGGGATATATCCTCGGCTTCTTCTCCCCGTCAGGTCGACAAGAGTGTCGAAAGACTGAAGAAGGAAGCAGAGGAGAGGGAGAGGGGGTGCCTTATCTGCTCGAGGATGAACGACCGTCTCTATCGTTACGCTTTCACGCTTTCCTCGCTCTTCGAGAGCGACGGGGAGTTCCGTTCGGCCTTCCTCTCCTCGAAGGGATTATGCCTGCATCATACATTCATCGTCTCCGCGATAGCGGGGGACGCTCTCAGGGGAGAGAGCTATACTTCCTTCCAGAAGGCGCTCTTCCGCCTCCTTGAGGAGAATCTCAAAAGGGTCAGAGAGGATGACTGGTGGATGACTCAGAAATACAAGAGCGAGAACCAGGATAAGCCCTGGAGGGGTGCCGAGGATGCCCATAAGAGGGCGGTGATGAAGCTTGTCGGGAGTGCGCGCGTCATAGACGCCGTCAGGAAGTAGGCTTTTCCTTCTTCTCTCTCTTCTTTCTTGCAAAGAGCGGGAGCTGCTCCTCTTCCTTCTCCTTCTTTTTCTTCTCCTCCCTGATGAGACATCTCTTTAAAAGCATCTCGGAGAAGTCGAGCTTGTTGATGTGAAGGTATTCGAGGTATCTGTTCTCGAAGCGGTATACGAGGATGTAATCCTTTTCCTCGAGAAGCGAGAAGGCAAGTGTCAGCATCGGGCGGTGTGTCAGGTGGTAGTTCTGGGCCTTCTCCTTCTCGGCCGGGGTGAGATATGTGTTCGACCAGAAGATTGCAAGTACATCGTTTCCGCTGCTGTCTCTTACAAGGATGTCGGCTCCGTCGTAGTCGATGTCGACACAGCATGAGGGAAAGCTGCGGCCGATTGCATCTGCTATCCTGTGTGATATTGTACTCTTGTGGCGCTTCCTGTCCTCTTTCCTATAAGAAGCGAAATAATCAAGCATGGACTGTCTGAACGACGAAAAGCATTCGATCTTTTCAATAGTGCGTGCCATAGAACCTTCTTTCTCTCAACCTATTATATTATCATGCAGGACAGAAAGAATTGAAAGCCCCCCGTTTTTCCCGGGGGCCTTATTTCTTATTTCGTCGATTTCTTCTTCTCGTCGATGATGAGACCCAGCTCGTCAAGCTGACTCTGGTCTACCCAGTTCGGGCAGTTGTCCATCGGTGAGAGGGCCGCCGTGTTCTTCGGGAACGCGATGACTTCCTTGATGGATGACTGGCCTGCACAGATCATGCAGAGTCTGTCGATGCCGGGTGCGATTCCTCCGTGCGGCGGCGGGGAGAATTTGAATGCGTCGAGCAGGAAGCCGAACTTGTACTGCGCCACATCATCGGGGATGTTGCATATACGGAAGATCCTCTTCTGCAGTTCGATGTCATGGATTCTTATGGAGCCGGAGGCAAGCTCGTAGCCGTTGAGCACCAGGTCGTAGAGATCGCCCTTGACAGAGCCCGGGTCGCTTTCGAGAGTATCGAGATACTCGACCTGCGGCATGCTGAACATGTGGTGTGCAGCCTCCCAGTGACCTTCGTCCTCGTTGTATTCGAAGAGCGGGAAGTCGATGATCCAGCAGAACTCATAGCCCGGCCTGATGAGACCCAGGTCGTTTCCGAGCTTTGTTCTTACGGCACCCATCGAGTTACAGCACTTCTTCCAGTCGTCATGTGCGACGATGAGGATAACCGAACCGTCTGCGGCACCTGTCGCCTCCAGGACCTCCTTCTCGCGGCCCTGGAAGTATTTCGATACTCCGCCCGAGAGTGTCCCGTTTTCGACCTTCATCCAGCAGAGGCCCTTTGCGCCGTAGATCTTCGCGGCATCTTCGAGCTCGGTGAGGTACTTGCGTGTATAGTCGTGTCCTTCCGTCTTCGGAGCGACGATGTATTTGACGCTTCCGCCGTTCCTGATTGTATCTGTAAAGAGGGAGAACGTCGAATCGGAAGCCCAGTCTCCGGCATCCCTGATCAGAAGATCGAATCTGAGATCGGGCTTGTCGCAGCCGTAGCTGTTCATTGCATCATGGTATGTGATTCTCCTGAAGTGTGCGGGAATCTCGGTTTTCATGACGTCCTTGAATACATAGCCGAAGAGATCCTCGATGAGGGCAAGCACATCATCGCGCTTGACGTAGCTCATCTCGATGTCGAGCTGCGTGAACTCGAGCTGTCTGTCTCCTCTCGGGTCCTCGTCTCTGTAGCAGCGTGCAATCTGGAAATACTTGTCGAATCCGGAGACCATCAGTATCTGCTTATAGAGCTGCGGGGACTGGGGAAGGGCGAAGAATTTGCCCGGATATATTCTCGAAGGTACGAGGAAGTCTCTTGCGCCCTCCGGAGTCGAGCGGATGAGAGTCGGAGTCTCGATCTCATAGAAGTCCGTCTTGTAGAAATACTGGCGGATTGATCTGATGAGCTCGTGGCGCAGCTTTATCCTGTCCTGCATTCCCTTTGTTCTGAGGTCGAGGAATCTGTACTTGAGCCTCAGGTCCTCACGTGCACTGTTCTCGTCTTCGATCATGAAGGGGAGTACGGCACACTGGCTCAATATCTGGATATCCGTTGCCTTTACTTCGATTTCGCCGGTCTCCATCTCGGGGTTGACCATCTCGGAGGGTCTCTTTCTGACGATGCCCTTTACCGCTATGCAGTATTCGAGCTTGAGAAGGGATGCCGTTTCCTGAAGAGAAGGTGATGCGTCATCGTCCACGACGACCTGCGTCAGACCGTAGCGGTCGCGGAGGTTGATGAAGTGCAGAGCACCGTGATTACGGTCTCTGTGAACCCAGCCGTTAAGAATGACAGTCTTTCCTTCGTCGGCAGCTCTGAGCTGTCCGCAGGTGACTGTTCTCTGCATAAAAGCTTCTTCCATTATTTTTTTCTCCTTTGGAGTTGTGGCACATTCTACCACCGCGGTGAAATCTTTTCTAGCTTTGATTTCCATGCTCTTTCCGCTCTCTATCACGCCGGAGCTCCAGATCGTAGAATGTGGCAGTGACAGTGACGATGAAGAAGCTCACTTTTCCTTTTGTGAGGCTTCAGTCTGCCCCGGAGCATCCGGATTGAAGATAATCTGCATGAAGGCGGTCCTGAATTTTACGCCCGCCGGAAAGGCCGGTGCTCTTCAGGAGCATGATATGCCCTCCCCGATGATACATTCCATTTCCTTTGTTACACTCCTTGTCAGCGGGAACCCCGGGGCTTGCCCTGTGGGAGGAGCTGACTAATAAATATCTATATTGCGAGCACGCTCAACGAGCGTCAGTTTCCTATACGATGCGCCGTCTGCTACCACTGTGCCGTCGAATCTGCGGATATTGAAAGCTCCTCTCGTTCGCCTTGCATGTATGTAGCAGAGCTCACCGTTATACACGACCTTGTCGAAGAGTCCGAATCC
>CAVACS010000175.1:0-4437 GCA_963587105.1 Anaerovoracaceae bacterium
ACCTTTCACTGCATCAGTAATTATCCGGCTCCTCCCACGGGGCAAGCCCCGGGGGTTCCGCCGGTAGGACATTTAACAATGAAACCCATTACAGCCAACGAGCTAAGAAAAAAGTATATCGACTTCTTCGTCTCCAAGGGACACAGGCAGATTTCGGGAGCTTCCCTCATTCCGGAGAACGACCCGACCGTCCTCTTTACGACGGCAGGCATGCATCCCCTTGTTCCGTACCTTCTCGGAGAGGAACATCCTGCAGGAAACAGACTCTGCGATTATCAGAAGTGTATCCGCACAGGAGATATCGATTCCGTCGGAGATCCCAACCATCTCACATTCTTCGAGATGCTCGGCAACTGGTCCCTCGGTGCATATTCCAAGACCGAGATGATCGGCTACTCGTTCGAATTCATGACAGAGGTTCTCGGCATTCCCGTAGACAAGCTCTCTGTCACTGTCTTTGCAGGTGATGAATCTGTCCCGAGGGACACAGAAGCAGCAGAGAAGTGGAAGAGTCTCGGTATCCCTGAGGAGAGGATCTACTTCATGCCGAGGGAGGACAACTGGTGGGGACCGGCAGGCGAGACAGGACCCTGCGGACCCGACAGCGAGATGTTCATCGATACCGGGCGCGAGAAGTGCGGTCCGGAGTGCAGGCCGGGGTGCCACTGCGGCAAATACTTTGAAATCTGGAATGACGTCTTCATGCAGTACCGCAAGGAGAAGGACGGCACATACCACGAGATGGAGAGAAAGTGTATCGATACCGGTATGGGCATCGAGAGAACGATAGCAATCCTCCAGGGCAAGAAGAGCGTCTACGAGACGGAAGTCTTCCAGCCCATCATCAGGGCAATCGAGGGACTTTGCGGAAAGAAGTACGGCGAGAATGAAGAGGATGATGTTTCCATCCGTATCATATCGGACCACGTGAGAACCTCAGTCTTCATCCTCGGCGACCAGAAGGGCATCGCACCGGGTAACGTCGGGCAGGGCTATATTCTGCGCCGTCTCATCAGAAGGGCCGTCAGACACGGCAAGAAGCTCGGAATCGAATCATACTTCCTTTCCTCCCTTGCACGCGTTGTTCTCGACCTCTACGGTGAACCGTATCCCGAACTCATCGAACACAAGGATTTCATATTCGACGAACTCGAGAAGGAAGAGGAGAAATTCAGCAAGACCATCGTCAACGGCGAGAAGGAATTCGAGAAGATGCTGCCCAACCTCATGAAGGGCAACAGCAGGGTCATCGGCGGAAGAATCGCCTTCAAGCTCTACGATACATACGGCTTCCCGATCGAACTGACGGAGGAGCTTGCCTCCGAGCACGGCTTCACAGTCGACAGGGAAGGCTTCAAGGCTGCATTCGAGAAGCATCAGGAGATATCCCGTGCGGGAGCAGAGCAGCAGTTCAAGGGAGGACTGGCGGACCACAGCGAAGCAACTACAGCCCTTCACACAGCAACCCATCTTCTCCACAAGGCACTCTGTGTCGTCCTCGGAGGATATGTAAAACAGCTGGGGTCGAACATCACTGCAGAGAGACTCAGATTCGACTTCAACCATCCTCAGGCTCTCACGAAGGAAGAGCTGAAGAAGGTCGAGGATCTCGTCAACGAAGAGATAAAGAAGGACCTCCCGGTCGTCTGTGAGACTATGACGCTCGAGGAAGCGAAGGAGAAGGGTGCGGCTGCACAGTTTGACGCCAAGTACGGCGAACGCGTCAAGGTCTACTCGATCGGCGACTTCTCCGTCGAAGTCTGCGGCGGCCCCCACGTGGAGCATACATCACAGCTCGGCCACTTCAGGATTGTGAAGGAGCAGTCCTCATCGGCCGGAGTGAGAAGAATCAAGGCCGTCCTTGAGAAATAAGAAGAAGGCCCTGCGTCGAGCGGGGCCTTATATATTTTCACCGGACTTCTTATTTGTCCTCGATAAAACCTCTTTTTCTGAGTCTGTATACTTCGGTTGTGATATTATCGCAACACATAAACAGTTCCTTCCTCATCAGCTGACAAGCAAGTGTGAAGAGATCTTCCTCGTTCACTTCGTCCTTGTCATGTTCTTCGAAGAGTGTACTGAGGCTTACGCCGAAAGCCTCTGCCAGAGAGTCGAGACTGTGGAAACTCGGAGCACTGACGGCCGTTTCATATCTGGCAATCGTCTTCAGACCGACGCCGATGCGATTTCCCAGTTCAGTCTGAGACCAACCCCTTTCTTTGCGGAGCCTTTTGATGTTGCTTCCTACAATCTGCGTCGCGAAATTATTCTCCATACTCCTAATTATAACTGTCCCGGTTTAATCTGTCTTTGGTCATTTTATTAGATATTGGTTGTGACATTTTATGGGCATGTTCTGTGGCAAGCATCCCGCATGCCGCCTTTTCTTCACGTCCCTTGCTTCTTCTTATCGTATATGAGATGCCCAATCTTTGGAGCTCGGAAGTAAAATCCCTGACCTCCCTCTCCTCCGGCGTTCTGAATGGCAGGGAAGGTATCGGATTCCATCTGATGAGGTTCACGAGGACATCCATTCCCTTTATGAACGACCTCAGCTCCGCGGCACTTTCCTTTGTCGTGTTCAGTCCTCCGAGAAGACAGTATTCGAGTGTGATACGTTTTCCGTTCTTCTTCTGGAATGCGGAGAGGGCCTTCCTGAGCTCTCCTAAAGGATAGTTCCTGTTGACCTTCATTATGGACGACCTCAGTTCATCGGAAGCAGATACAAGCGAGACTGCAAGCTTTACGGGGAGATTGAGTTCGGTAAGTCTCCTTATTCCGGGCACAAGTCCGCATGTCGATATCGTAATCCTCCTGTATGATATATTGATCCCGTCCTCGCGGTGGAGTGCGGTGATCGCACTCATGACTTCGGTGAAGTTATTCAGCGGTTCTCCCATTCCCATGAATACTATGTGTGTTATATGTTCCCCGAGTTTCTCGAGGTGGATGTATTCTTCGACTATCTCTCCGGCTTTGAGGTTGCGTGTGAAACCCATAGTACCCGTCGCGCAGAATGCACATCCCATTGCGCATCCTACCTGGGAAGAAAGACATGCGGTATAGCGGCCGTTCCCGTCGGAGAGTCTCACGCACTCTATGAGAGCGCCGTCCTCGAGCCTGAGTGCAAGCTTTACGGCGTCCGTGCCGTCAAAGCGGTCCTCCACGGTGCTCGAGAGTGCGGAGGGATACAGTGAGGACAGCCTTTCTCTTAAATCCTTCGGAAGCGACGTCATCTTTTCGAAGTCTGTCACGCCCCTGTCCAGAAACGACCTGACGATTTTAGCCCGGAAGGGTTTGTCGAGTTCCAGAAGGGCGCTCAGTTCATTATTATCTATACAGTAGAGCTGCGGCATTTCTCCTCCATGCACTCTTGATAATAACACATGAACAAAAGAAGAAAAACAATTCCTAAGCCTTTTCAAAAATTGATTTTTGTAGGACTATTACACCATCAAAATCTTTATCAAGGAGATAACTCAATGAACAAGAAAATCATTGCTATAGTTCTCGTTGTTGCACTTGCTCTCTGCTCGCTTTCTGCTGCAAGCACAACAGGCACAGCAGATAAGAACGCTTTCTCACTCGGTGTCGGCCTCGGAACAAACACAGGCGTTGCTGTCAAGTACGGTATGGGTCAGTTTGATCTTCAGGCTAATGTCGGTATTGTCATCAAGAACAGCAGCGTCTGCTTCTCGGGAGATGTAGGTGCTTTCTATAACTTCTATGACATCAACTTCAAGGCCGGCTCATCCAAGCAGACAATCTCTCTCACAACCGGTCCTCTCGTAGGCCTGAATGCACAGGATGGTCTCTTCGGACTCGACGCTATCTGGACTATCGGAGCTGAATACACATTCAACAAGGTCCCGGTAACAATGTTCACGAAGCTCGGCGGCGGTTACGGCATGGTATTTGCTGATTCTGTCAACGGCAACTTCGCATTCTACGGCGTTCTCGGCGCAGTCTACACATTCTGATTGTATCAATGTGCTTGTCGGGGTCTCGGAAGGGACCCCTTTATTATTGTCCCGATTTCTTCTTCTGCACCCTGTGCAGTAATCCTCTTCGTGATGCCTTCAGGGAAAGCTTCAGGGAAAGCTAGAGGGAAAGCTAGAGGGAAAGCTAGAGGGAAAGCTAGAGGGAAAGCTAGAGGATTCAGATACCTGTTTTGAAAAGATGAGACGAAGATGAAGCAGGTTTTTTACGGCAATCACATTATCCTGCAGCCAGATTTACAATTATTATTACTGCGGATATAATTTATTTTATAACAAGTAAATGAATGAGATGAAAAACTTCCTTTTCAAATGTGGTTGTCGTTCGGATTGTTCCCGAAATGGCTGCAAACTGTTGTAAAATACGAGCATAAAGCTTTCCTTTCAGATATTCATCTGGTAAAGTTAAAGGGAAAGCTAGAGGGAAAGCTAGAGGGAA
>CAVACS010000176.1:0-4352 GCA_963587105.1 Anaerovoracaceae bacterium
TTTTCTGGCCAAATTTAACATTTGAAATCTGAAACAATGTAGTCATGAAGAAGTTTTTTTTCACTCAATATGCCCTAGATAGGTGCTCTAGCGTACGTATATGCCGATTTTGTAGACTAATACACCTATGTAGATACAGTGAGTAGACACATTTCTGGACACAGTGTGTGTAACCAGTCGTCCCGAGAGCAATAGAAAAGGGCCCCTTCCGGAGCCCTAGTTGTGCGGAATCTCTTACCACTCCCAGCCGACAGTCGCTGAGACAGTGAGCTTATCGAGAGACCACTCGATGCTCTTGAAATCAGAAAAGCCTCCGATCATATAAGTCGCCCCTGTCTTGATCATAAGCCCGCGCCCGAGCTTGAGACCGAAGTCGGCGGTTGCGCCATAGAGAACCGTCTCCTTAGAGAAGCCGAAAGCTACTCCGAAGTCTGCGAAGAATCTGGTCTTCGTGGTCTCCGACTTATAAGCGTCAGCGAGTGCTGCCTTCTCGAGGTAGTCCTCGTAGAGACTGACTACTCCGTTCTCGAGTTCGTTGAGCGTGCCTTTGCTCACAAAGTAGCCCCTATTCTCGAATGCTTTCAATAATTCCTCGTAGTCGTTCGTAGTCCCGTTCTGCTCTACTGTCGATGAGGTTGTCGAGCTTGTTGAGACTGTCGCTGCTGACTCCTGAGCGACCTCTGAAGCAGATGCCCGCAACGGTGCTAAAGCAAAAGCAGAAGCCGATAAAAGCAATAATATGAGAGATAATGCTGCGAGTTTTTTCATTCATCTTTCCTCCATTATACAAGTGTCTTGATATACTCAATCGCATTAGCGTAGAGAGCACCATAACCGCGCTCATCCGCCTGCTTAGGTGTAACTGCAACGCCGTCTACAAGGCAGAGCGGGGCGTCCAGATTAGGAGTCTTGCCGTCTTCCAGATAGCGGTACTTGAGAGTGCCGGCGAGGCGCTCTACCTTCTCCGATCTTGTCTCTGTCTTGACCTCGATGGCTGCGCTCATCTCTGATACAGCTGCAGTCGCAGTCTCGGACTTGGCGATCCACCGGAAGCCGCAGAAGTTGATAGTGCTTACAAGGACAGCGAAGATAAGTACAGTCTGTATATCTCTATGAGTATTAAGAATAAGCCATAGAAACATACCTGTTGCTATCACCCCCCAGATCATAGTCGCCTTCCAGCGATCATCTGTGTCCTTGTATACCAGGTGTACAATGAGACGCACGAGAAGGAAGGTCGCAGCAGTCGCGAAGACTGAGTAGAAGACTGAGTAGACAGTGTCCATGTGCAGCGCGAGATGCAGCACAAGGAAGCATACGCCTCCGCCCACGAGAGAGGTGACAGGATAGAGCCATGCCTTAAGAGATCTGTAAGTCATGTCATACCTCCTTCTTAAGACCGTTCCTGATAAGGTGCCACAGCCCCTTCCAGCGGTCTTTCCGCTTCACAAAAGATTCGTGCACAAAGTCATAGAGCTGTGTGCATATAACCCACGCTACCGCCGCATTAGGGATAGTGTAGGTGACGAACGTCTCGCCGGTCAGCAGCGTCCACAGCGATGTAAGAGCGAGGGAGAGCAGGGCGAGATACACCGTGATAGGTACCACATAGGTGCTCTTAAGCCTTGCCATCCACACTCCGACGACATTGAGACATATTGCCAGCGAGAGGATCAGAGCTAAGTCTACGCGTAAGATCATAAGCTTCTACCTCCAGAATAAGATAACCCTTGATATTGCAGAGACAATCGTGATCAGACAAGAGAAGAACCCCCATCCGCGCGTGTTACGCCTGGCGCTGCGTGAAATACTGGTATTGTCATTGAGCACAGCCTTGATCTGAGATACTCCGTCAAGCAGAGTGTCCATCTTAGAGTCGAGAGTCGTGACTCTGACCTCAAGCGTAGTCACCCTCTCTTCTACCGCTGAGAGTTCTCCGCCAAGCTTCTCCTGCCTTGCAGTAAGTGCTGCAATGTCTTGTCTGATCTCCTCTATCTCTGTCATGTGAGTAGTCTATCACGATCAGATATCATGAGTCGGAAGAGTAGTGCACCAGCATGCCATCTGCGGGGCGCGTCTGTATGACCGGGCCAGATGTACCAGATATTGGACCAAATGTACCAGATAATTCTGTTGATTTTTTCTGAAAAGCCTGTTGACAAGTGTTATATATCGGTATATAGTATAGTCACAAGGAGAAAGAAACATGTATCTAACAGGAAGCAACTATGACAAGTACGAGGCATTCAGGAGCCTCGAGGAAGCACTCGAGTTTACAGAGTTCGAGGAAGAGGAACTTTCGGGAGAGAAGCCGATATCTCTCGGAATCGGCAGAGACGAAGACGGGGAACTCTGGTTTGCGGTAGCGAGCGAGAATGTTTTCACAAGCTGCAATTATAGCGACCTCGAGAGCTGGCAGGACTGGTACGACGAGGAATGGATCGAGGAAGAGGAGAATTAAAAATGAAGTACATTGCAAGCAATCACACAGCAGAGGCAATCATCTATGATGAGAGCCAGGTAACAGAGGCAGAGGCAAGAGAGATCATCGAGAGCGACTATCCCGTGAGAGATGCCAGCAAGTGGGAGGAGTTCAATATCCTCCTCCATGGCAAGGCTTATCAGATCGTCGACTTCGAGGGAGCAGCAGAGGAAGACCCTGAAGAAGATGATAACATCGATCCGATCTGGTACTGCTATCAGTACAGAGAAGGTGAGATCAACTACGACGAGGGCAGCTGGGACCTCGATGAGGCTATCGAGGATGCAAGAAGAGGCTCTGTCGATATGACTGTCTGGCATGTAGGGCTTGAGGAGAACTACTGCTACGACAAGACGGAGCTCGAGCCCCTCTATCATCATGAGATAGAGAGTTATGCGGACCTTCTCGAGTTCGTCGAGCAGAGGAAGGGCGACGCATGGAAACATTACTACTATGGAGACATGTGCACGTTCAATGGCAAGTTCTACACAATTGAGGACCTCGAGAAGAGTGCCGACCCGAGCTGGTTTGATGATGACAGCGCGGTTGACGTATATGAGTGGTAAGGAGGTAACAGAATGACAACGAGAGCATGGAAGGTATACGGAGCAGAGGGGCACAGGCAGAGAGAGAGCTTCCGCGAGAGCGACAGCTTCACCTCATGGTCAGGGAGCAGGGTCGAGGTTGAGAATGCTGACAAGACGGGCACTCATGACTATACAATCGTGAGAATCACGGCCGAGACAGCAGAGGCTTGCTGGAACGAGCTTGAAGGTCAGATCAGCGATGGCATCTTCGAGAACTCTCGGACAGGTAGAATTGAGGAAGTCGAGGTATGAGAACAGAAGCAGTCAAGAAAGCACAGAAGCGACACGCTGCACAGCTGAAGAGGGTAGAGATACAGTTCTCGCCCTCCGAGCTGCCGCTATATGACAAGCTGCAGCGAAGAGCGGAAGAAGAGAAGAAGAGTATCAACGCCGTGGTTAAGGATATGATAAGGAAGCTGTAAGAGGCTCCCTGTTCTATTAGAGCTCGACCGGTCTATCTGTATGGCTCATATACGCATAGTACGACACATAGCTTGCTCGGAGATGCTCCTCAGTTATCTTGCCTTCTCTGAGGTCTCTCTCCTTCTTCTTAAGTCTCCTCAGAGAGCGCTCGACTGTCGACTTCTTGGGCTCCAGGTGATGCGGGCATACTACATATCCACACCACGCATCCTTACCTCTCCAGTGCTGTATGTAGGTCTTCTTCTCTGAGAGCCTCTGCCCTGTGTTCTCGAGGGCGAATGCGTCTATTTTGTATAAGAGTTCTCTCGCCTCGTTCCTGGTGTGTACAAGCACTCTGCTGTCGTCCATGTATCTGACATGCAGAGAGTATCCGAGAGTGTCTGTGATGTAGTAATCGAGAGGCGTAAGGATGAGGTTGGCAAGCTGCTGACTCGGCAGGAACCCCAGCGGAAGTCCGTCCTTCTCATAGCTGTCGATAATGAGAGCGAAGAGCCACAGAATGTCGGGATAGTAGTCGGGATTGAATATGCGTTCGAGCCTCTTCTTGAGAATGTCTCTATTGATGGATGCGAAGAAAGACTTGAAGTCAAGCCTTACTACATAGAAGTCCCTGTCCCATCGTCCGAGCGCCTTGCGGATAAGCCTCTGATAGTACTTGCAGCATGCGAGAGGTCCTCTGTTCTGGAGACATGCGAATGAGTCTCTATGAAAGTAGCGCTCGAAGTAGGGCTGCACAACTCTCATGAGGGCGTGATGCACAATTCTGTCGTAGTACGTCGGCTCTGATATCTCCCTCAGCTTCGGATCGCGGACAAGGAACTCTCGTGTGCTTCTGGGCTTGTATGTGTGATGTATGAGCT
>CAVACS010000177.1:0-4343 GCA_963587105.1 Anaerovoracaceae bacterium
AAAGCAACTTCCAAATCAACATGCTATGCACAAGAAATTTATTAACAGTTCCTTATCAAAGTTATAACTACTTCAGAATTTCTTCCTTCCACTGGGCAATATTGTTCTTATCTGTAGAGAAGTTTATACCGACAAGACAGATAGTCTTGCCACTCTCTTTATACTTCTCCCAGTATTTCTTCGTTTTTATCTGCCTTATGGCTTCATCTGCACTTTGATTAAACTTGAATTCAATGATGTAGATATACTTACTGCACTTAAGGATAGCATCAATGCGCCCTGTCTTTGTAGGCTCTTCTGCTATGATATCGGCTCCCATGAGATTCAGCATGCACACAAAGGAAGCATGGCATGCGTTCTCTGCATTGAACACAAGCTCATAATACGGCACATCAGCATAAATCGGGATAAGCGCAGAAAGAGCTCCGTCGCCATTACCTTTCTCAAAATATCTAAGAACCTTCTCTCCCTTGAAAGAGCTCGCTTTCGACCCCATATAGAGAGGAAGAAGAATTTCAGTAAGCCCCTTCTTTACCTCCATATTGGGATAACCCAGTGTTATAAGATAGCTGTATCCGACGATTTCAGCATTCTTTATTGTAAGGTAGCCGGTCTGGAAAAGAAGTGAGAGGAAATTATCCATGTTAACATCTGTTCTGACCATCTGGACAAGATCAACACTTCTTAATGATGATATTGCAACTTCGTAGTCTGATTCAGCGCTTATATCGAACTCAACACGTTTTGCAACCTCAGTGAGAAGATATGACATACCACCTGTATCTATCCAGTACGGAGTAAAAATCTCTGGAGTCTTACTGTTAAAATATGATCCAATAGAGACCGGGTTATAGACTGTCTCTCCTTTAGGGGAGAACTTATAGCCATCATACCATACCTTGATATTACTTAAGAATTCTTCTCTTTTAACTCCTGTCAGAGTTAAGGACTGTTTAATATATTCATCAAAATATGACTCAAGTTCCTCCTGTGTATAACCGAGTAACGTTGCATTGTCATCATCAAGAGATATGTCGATAAGGTTATTCATTGCAGAGAATATGCTGACTTTAGAGAATTTAGTAACCCCTGTGATAAAACACATCCTTATGTTTTTATCCTGTGCTTTCAGAACAGAATAGAATCCCCTGAGAACAAGCCTTATATCTTCCAGATTGTCGCTGTTGATGTTGTTTGATAGTGTACTGTCGTATTCATCAATGAGGACAACAACCTTCTCCTTTTCTGCAAGTCCTTCTATCAAAGCTTTGAGAACTTCGTTGTATTTAAAGTTTAAAGGTATTTTAATCCCATACTTTTCGGCTGTCCCGAGAAGAATATTCTTTATTTGGCTTTTCAGATCATTTGCATCATCGAATTGAACATCACTGAAGTTTATGTGTATTACCGGATATTCCTTCCAGTCATGATCCGTACTATCTATATACAAACCTTTGAAGAGTTCTCTTCTTCCTTTGAATATTGCTTCAAGAGTACTCAGCGTTAAAGACTTACCGAATCTGCGGGGACGTGAAAGAAAATAATAGCTTCCATTTTTCCTGATAAGCTCATAAAGATATTTTGTTTTATCGACATATATATAGTTGTTTTGAATCAAGGTCTCAAAAGAGCCGTTTCCTACAAGTATGTCTTTCATTATGCGCCTCTACTTCTACGTCATAATAACATAAAAGAACAGTTTAAAGTACATAAAGATACGCATTATTTGATAACCCCCACCTGCAAAACGTAACAACCAGCATTCCTTAAAACACACAAAACCAAATTTGAAGAAACAGTTCTCATCTCTTGGCTCTGAACTTCTACGTATGCCGTGTATATTCGCAGGGAGAAACCCTAACTATAAGACTGCACCAAACTATGTCATGGCACACGTTGGAAAACTTACGGAGATTATACCTCAAGGTGACCACATTAAGTTCTGCTTTGATAAGTATGAACAATTCAAACAGCAACTGATAAACGCTGATATGCGACGCTTCAACCTTCTTGAAAACGAACTGCGTAATCAGCTTGATGAGGTGCATTGGTGTGTAGTTGAAGGTAATCTACTTGAGATTATTGATAAACTTGGAATAAAATAAAATAAGGGAGGAACGCAGATGGGGTATAAGATACAGACTAATATCACAGAGGTTAAGGTCAACGCACCAACTTATAGAGATGTTACCTTTAAACCTACCTTGATTAACTTCTTCTATGGGAAGAACGGCACGGGAAAGTCAACACTTGCAAAGGCCTTCGTAGACGGGAATGCCGACATTACAACAATGAATGGGGAGATAATACCGAAAGAACGTATTTTCGTTTACAACGAGGAGTTCATAAAGAACAATATACAAAGCTATGGAAATATACCCGGAGTATTCACAATTTCAGAAATAAACGCTGAGAAGAAAAAAGAGGCGGATGAAAAGACAATAAAAAGGAATGAATTACTCAATAAGGCATCCGCGGCAGATGCTGAAGCCCAAAATATAAATACGACCCACACTGCAGCGGAGGAAGAATACCGCTCAAAACTTTGGGAGAAAACAAAAAATACAAGAAAGAAATATCCAGAGACTCAAACAGGAGTTAAAAGAGAAATAAAGAAGTTTGTCGATGCCCTTGTAGGCAAAACCGCATCAGATGCAACAGATGAGGAATGCGAGTCACTCTACAAAACTGTCTATGGAGTAGAAAAACCATCATACGACGAGTATCACACCATCAATATTCTCCCCATAAGTGAGCTTATGGAAACCCCGATCATTAGTCGTTCAACTACTGATTTTGCAAGGTTCATCCGTGCACTTGGCAATATGGACTGGGTGACAGCAGGGCATCAGTATAATTCAGATGGAAAATGCCCATACTGCCAACAAGTCCTCCCATCTGATTTTGAAGAAAAACTTGCCTCCTGCTATGACGAGAAATACAAGAGAGACAATCAGGAGTTAATGAACTTTATTGAAGCATACGAGCATATGTTAACGGCAGTAGAAGCCTCTATAGAGGCAAATCTCAACAACCCCTTCCCTACTAAACTCAAGGAAAACTACAGAACCCAAGCTCAGCTACTTACTACGGCTATAAAACGTAACAGGGACCTCATAAATAAAAAGAAGGCAAACCCTGCGGATGAAGTAACTTTGGAGGACCTTGCTGTTCTTGTAGAAAAAATCAACTCCCTCACCTCTTCCATCAACGAGGAAGTACGTGCATACATGGCAGTTCTTGCTGACATTCCGGGGCAAAAGAAAAAATGCTGTGATATGGTCTGGGGAATGATGGCGAGGGAGTGTAAGGACGATATTGACGCTTGGAATAAAAGAACATTAGATGACCGCGTAGCATGGAGCAAACAGCATGAAGATGCAAAGGCTCTAAAAGAACAGGCACAAAAACTTGATGATGAAATCACTCTCCTTAACAGCCAGACTGTCAATACCAATAAGGCCATGAGGGATATAAACCGTCTTATCGCGAGTGCAGGATTTGTAGGATTCAAGCTTAGAGAGAAGGCAGACGCAAAGTATGTTTATGAACTTGTCAGAGATGGAAGGGATATAGCTCACGATCTGAGCGAGGGAGAACGTCACTTTATTGCTTTCCTCTATTTCTATCACACGGTCATGGGAAGTCAATCAGACGACGGCAAGCAAAAAAATAAGATTGTTATTATCGACGACCCGGTCTCATCAATGGACAGCAGCTCTCTTTTCATGGTTGCTTCACTCACCAGAGAGATGATAGCTGTATGCTATAACAACTATGTACTGGATGGAGAGCTCAAAGACGACCACATCAAGCAGTTCTTCTGTATGACGCACAACCCCTATTTCTTCAGAGAAGTTTCATTCAACCACTTGAAGGACTTTGAGTGCGTGAGTTTCTTCGAGATAAAGAAAAATGAAAGGAACGAGACAAGTATAAACATATGCGAGGATACTGATAATTCTCCGCTCAGAAACACTATCAACCGCTCCCCCGTCAAGAACACATATGACGCTCTCTGGGATGAGTATTTACACACAAATAATCCTCAAACTCTGATGATTGTCATCAGACAGATTTTGGAGTATTACTTCGTGCAGATGGTAGGATACCAGATTGATGATTTGAGAAGCAATCTTGAGAATAACAGCGATTTTTCGAAGGGGGACTTGACTATAGCACGTGCAATGGTCGCCATGATAGATGTAGGGAATGGCGGCTTCAATGACGGCTTGTATTACGACCCGTCTGCCGTAAGCCTGGAAGGCTTAAGAAATATCTTTAAGGAAATCTTCAAAGCGTTAAAGCACGAACAGCATTTCAACGCGATGACGGGTAAATAA
>CAVACS010000178.1:0-4331 GCA_963587105.1 Anaerovoracaceae bacterium
CCTCTCACGATGCAAGCATCGGAGTTTCCACCTCAATAAGGTTAAACAATGAATACTGCGGGGACAAGGTTCTGGTCTGGCCGGAGGATTCACTTCTGGCAGGCATCGAGACATGCTGGGACAATAACGGCGGCCGGGAAACCATGGAGAGCTTTGCCGGAACGACTGAAGAAAAGAGAAAAGAGGTACTCACTTGGCTGGAGAAAATGCCGTACAGAATCGAGAGCGATGATTTCATCATCCAGCACACCTTCCCGTCCTCTTATGCACGATTCTTCCCCGATGGTGATTACACCCTCACAATGAAGGATATGATTGAGAGGAAGATCTGCAGGAGGGACTACGATGAGGGGCTCTGGAACCGTGAGCTTCTGAAGTGTTCGAAAGCCGGCTCCGGCAGGAATGCCCGCAATATTGAAGATACGGAAATCTGGGGGTGCATATCACATAAGACGATGATCATCGGTCACTCTCCGACTCCGGGCTTTAATCTGCGTCCGGTACCTGTCTATGACAGTGTCTTCAATTTTATTCTGAACGACACCGGGTCCTTCGTTACAAAGGCTTACGGCGTCAAGGAGGACGGAGCCATCACTGTCTACAACATGGACACATCAGAGTGGCATACATCCAGCGGGGAATGCGGCATAATCAAACTGTCGTGATTACTTTTCTCTCTTCATTCGGGAGGAGCAGTGGTGTCCTGTCATCGGAGAGTGTTCTCACTGATGAGAGAGCTGTATTCTTCCAGTATGAAGTAAGCGATGATTAAGAGAACGTCATCCCTCTTCGATAGGTCTGCGGATGTGATCTGTTCTATTCTGTTGAGCCTGTTGAGGAGGGTGTTTCTGTGTATGTTGAGCTCGGATGATGTCGCTGCACTGTCGAGGAGGTTCCAGAGGTACCTCTTCAGTGTCTTCTCGAGTTCTGTGCCGTACTTTCTGTCATATCCGGCGAGAAGATGCATTTTGTTTTCACTGAGGATTTCCGCTCTTATTCCTGCCGGGATGAAGGATGCTATGAAGAGGCTGATGTGGTCAGAAAAGAAGAGCTCATTTCCGGGAAGCTTTGCAAGGAAGTCGACTTCCTCTCTGTAGATGGAGAGCTTCGTTATGTCCGAGAACGGACTGGTGACACAGTAGCTGAAGATGCCGTGCTTCGAGAGGCTGCTCTTGAGTGTGCTGTATTCTTTTTTGATGAGATCTTCGTCATTCTCCGCATTGAGTACTATGTAGAGCCTGTCCTCGATGAGGTTGATATAGCTCTCGTTCATCTGTGTTCGGAAGAATCTGACGATGTCCTCGGCATAGAATGGGGAGTCGATCAGAGAGGAGCGGACGAGAACAAGAATGTGGCGCTTTCTGTTTCTGCCTCCGAGGTAGAGCTCTGCCGTTGCTTTGCTTACATTTATTCCGGAGAGAAGGAATCTGATAAGAAGAGAGCTCGTTGTTGCGGACATTTCTCCCGAATACCTCGACTGCGACAGAATCTTCGCCGCCGCCTCTGCAAGTTTGATATAACAGCGCTCGTCATCCTCGTCCATCACGGTATTATCCATAAGCACCATTGAAACCGCCCCGTATATTATGCCGTCGACGCTGAGCTTGAAGGAGTAGCGGTGATTGATGACTGCTACTCCCCAGTCGAGGACGAAGGGGCGTGTGCATTTATGGAGGTTGATGAGATATTTCTCGTCGATGAACTTCTCCTTGAAATCCTTCGAGATGCTTTTATCCCTTATTATTCTGTCGTATGTCTCGTCCCCGATGAAATTGTCCGGGTACATTCCGAGGAGGTTGTAGTCTATGTCTATCATCGATATGGGCAGGTGCCAAATTGAATACGCCAGAGTCAGAAGATCGCTGATGCTTCTGTTGATTACGGCCTCGTAAAGTCCCTTGTAGAATGTTGCTTCGTCGATTTTTACACTCATGTTGTGTAAATATTAACAGAGGATGTGCATGCGCACAATTATTGAGACATATATATGTTTCAACGCATATGCCACCATCTTTTTCCCCGGTGATAGAATAAAGCCGGGCAGTGCTCTGTCCGAGGAGGTTTTATATGAAGAAAACATCCAGAGCCTGGATTGTTGCAGTATCTGTTGCTGCAATCCTCTTCGTTGTTTCCGGAATCGTTGCAAACACGATCTCCCTATTCATGACGCAGTTCAATGCCGTCTATCCCGAGAGCGGGGCGATGTCGAAACTTGCGTTCTATTTCACAGTCATGACCGGCACCATGGCACTCTTCCAGCCTGTTGCGAGAAAGATCTTCTCGAAGGTTGATGCACGGCTCTCTATCAGCGCTGCCGTTATCCTGGCTTCTCTCGGCTTCGGTGCAATCTCGTTCTACACGTCGTTTGTCGGCTGGCTCTTCTCCGCCCTTGTCATCGGACTGGGATTTTCCTTCATCATATATCTGATGGGGCCGATTCTCATCAACAACTGGTTCAAGAAGAAGACAGGCTCAATTCTCGGCTTAGTGCTGGCGTTCTCCAACCTCGGAGGCGCACTCTTCGGCTCCATTGCCGGCAATATGATCAATATGATGGGATGGCAGAATGCTGTATTGACGCTTTCCGTTATCTCGTGTGTCGTCGGACTCCTCTTCTCCATTTTCGGCCTCAGGTATGCTCCTGACAGAAAGAAAGGCGAGTGCGCATTCGGAGAAGACGAGGAGAATATCCTGAAGGGAAGTGCCGTGAAGGAAGAGCTCAAGGGCCTCTCGTTCTCCCGCTCTCTGAAGACACCGTACTTCTGGATGGTCGCTGTTGCTGTCGTTGTCTGTTTCTTCGGCTCCAACTTCCAGACACAGGCAACGACATTCGCACGCACTCAGTACTCCTTCTCCATCGTCCAGGCAGGATACCTCTCCTCCGTTCTGATGATCGGTGCCGTATGCGGAAAGGTAATCCTCGGGATAGTGAATGACAAGCTCGGGTGCCGCGGTTCCTATTCAATCGGATGCATCTGTATGATAGCAGGCATTCTCGTTCTTATCTCCGGATCACACTCGGGACAGGTGGCATTCGGTTTTATCGGCGCCTTCCTCTTCGGCTTCGGCTTCGCGACGATGAGCATCGCAATCCCCTTCGTCGTCAAGACGATACTGGGAAAGAAGTACTTTGCAGAGATCTACGGCTATATATGCTCACTCGGAACACTGACATCGATGTTCTCTGCCAACGTCTACGCCACCATCAAGGATACGACGGGTAACTACTACGGTGGCATGATTGCTGCCACCATTGCTCTTGCTGTCGGTATTGTAATGGTGATCGCAGCTGTCGGTGCAACAAAGAACAAGGAATGGAATAAATAAGCTCCGGGGTTCCGGAGTGAAAGTAAACAGGAGGAAATGTATGGTTTCATTTGATCTGACAGGAAAGGTCGCTATCATCTCGGGTGCATCGAGAGGGCTGGGAAAGGATATGGCGAGAGGGCTTGCCGAAGCAGGTGCCGATCTCGTCATCGTCGCAAGAAGCTTTGATAAGCTCCAGGCTGCAGCTGAAGAGCTCAGAGCCTCTACGGGGCGGAGAATAGTTCCGGTTAAGTGTGATATCACAAGCGAAGGCGATGTGAAGACCGTCATAGAGGAGACGCTGAGCTCTTTCGGCAGGATCGACATTCTTGTGAACAATGCGGCTGTCATCGACAGGGCATCTGCACTCGATATCACCCCAGAGGCATTCGACAGGGTGATGGAAGCGAACCTCAAGGCTCCGTTCTTCTTTGCACGCGAGGTCGTAAAGGCTTACATGAAGGAGCACGGCGGACACATCGTGAATATCTGCTCGGTAAGTTCCTACAGAGCAAGCGCGGCTTCTCCGTCATACCCGATTTCGAAGGCGGCTGCCGAAATGATGACCCGCTGCCAGGCTGCGGCATGGGCACAGTACGGTATCTTCGTAAATGCCATCGCCCCGGGACAGTTCAGGCTCGGCATGGGTGAATCATCGCCGCAGGAATGGATTGATCTCATGAGCAAGAAGATTCCGCAGAGAAGACTGGGCTGCATGGACGATCTCAACGGTGCTCTTGTATTTCTCTCATCCGATGCATGCCGCTACACACAAGGACAGACAATCCTTTGCGACGGAGGGCTTCTCCTTCCGCTTGCATGACGCACTTTTTACCGGCAGCGGGGAGAGGATCTGGCGACTTCTCCCCGTTTTCGTTGAAGAGGAGCCGCATCAAAAGAAACAGCCTTTTTATCTGACGTTGTATCGGGTTATCCTGGCTGTGTGCTTCTTCTTGCCTGCCGTGGCATTCCTGTCGTAGTTGATGCCGACAAGAAGGATCTCTCTCTTCGTGTTCTTCAATACC
>CAVACS010000179.1:0-4329 GCA_963587105.1 Anaerovoracaceae bacterium
GAAGGGCTAGGACGACACCCATCGGTACCTATGCATTCTCCCGTAACGTAGTGCTTGAGCACTGAGGCTAATCAACAAGGGTATGCTCGCTTTCGCTGCATACCCCGGGACTTGTCCCGTGGGTTGTTGATTATATGACCTCCCTGAAGCCTCTCTGTCTCAAAACCTCATATACAGCAACGGCTGCACTGTTCGAAAGATTGAGGCATCTTGCACTCTGCACCATCGGAATACGGAGCGTCTCTTCTCCGTACCTGGACAATATCATGTCCCCCAGTCCCGTGGACTCCTTCCCGAATACCAGATATATATCCCCATCGGGTGGAAATGTCACGTCGTAGAGCGACCTTGAGCCGTGTGACGAGAAGAAGAACAGATCGTCGTTTTCGTGTTTTTTGATGAAGACGTCGAACGAGGGCTCCTCCTCGAGCATCACATCCTTCCAGTAGTCCATGCCGCTCCGTCTCACGGCCTTTTCACTGAGTGAGAAGCCGAGGGGATGGATGAGAACCAGAACCGATCCGGTGGCCGCGCATGTGCGGGCGATGTTTCCCGTGTTCTGGGGTATTTCAGGTTCAACCAGACAGATATGAAGCATGCTGAAATGATAGCAGAAGGAGAGTCAGAGTACAATTATCCGGACTCGATTGATGACGCCTTCTTCACTATGTTCCCCTCCTTGTTGAGGGAGAGTATCGTCTTCTCGAGCTTTCTCAGCCTCTCCTCCTTCTCCTTGAAGAATTCACCCTGCTCGGGTCTTTCGCCTTTGTAGAGATTGCCCAGCGTCACGCCCAGGAGTCTCACGCCCTGGTTGTTGTATTTTCTTCTGAGAAGACTGCGGCTGATGGAGTATATGTCCCGGGAGGAGTATATGCCGCTCTGCGGAGTCTCGCTTATCGAATAGGTGGAGAAGTCACCGTATCGGAGTTTGACTGTGACCGTGCGTCCGACCCATCCTTCGTCGAGGGCCCGGAATGCGACGCTCTGTGACATCTCGAGAAGCTTCTCTGCGAGTGCATCCTCACCGTATATATCGGGGTAGAATGTTTTTTCTTCGCTGATGGAGTGGCTCTTTGCTTCGCCCGAGTAGATCCCCGGGTCGATTCCGCGGCATACGGAATAGAGGTAGCTTCCGCAGGAGGAGCCGAAGAGGCTCTCGAGTTCCTCCTTTGTGTAGAGCCGCAGTGTGGCGGTGGAGTAGATACCTTTTCTGTTGAGGTTCTCGAGCGTGCTCTTTCCCACACCCCAGAGCTTGGCCAGTCCCACGGCATCAACGAATTCGATCTCCCTTCCCGGAGGTACGACGGTGAGGCCGTCGGGCTTGTGGTAGTCGGAGGCGAGCTTACTGAGAAAGCGTGAGGGTGCGACGCCTATCGAGACTGTGAGCCCCGTCTGGGAGAAAATCTTCTCCTTGAGAAGCCCTGCCGCCTTTCCCGGACGGGGGTATACACGTTCCATTCCTGTAAGGTCAAGAAAAGCCTCGTCTATCGATACCTGCAGAAAACCGGGTGCGAAGTTCTCTATTATGGCCATGACCGAGCGGCTGACTTCGCTGTAGCGGCGGTAGTTGCCGCTGACGCATATTGCCTCCGGGCAGAGCCTGAGGGCGACGGTCATCGGCATTGCCGAGTGCACGCCGAAGCGCCTTGCCTCATATGAGCAGGTGGATGCGACGGACCTCGGGCCGGGTTCTCCGATGATGAGAGGCTTACCTCTGTACTCGGGGTGATCCAGACACTCCACGGAGGCGAAGAACGCATCAAGGTCGATATGAAAGAAAACTGAACCCATACCCGGATTATAAAGAGGAAGATGTGAATTAACAATCGCGGCCTTTTCCATTATACTCAAACTGTGAGACGCTTCCTGACACTTCTGATTCTTATCGCTCTCGTCATTACTGCACTTTACTCTGCGGCAGATGTTGCCTCGTCCGACACATCCCTCAGTGCACTTGAGTACAATGCACTGACGAGCGTCTCGTATTACGGTACATTCAACGACATATTCGTCAATCCCGCATCACTTCCGCTTCTGTCGATGGCCCAGGAGTATCAGGTATCTCTGTCTCCGAGCGAAAGCTTCAACACTTCACTCTGGGGGAAGGAGAGCATGAGCCACATGCAGAATCTGACAAATTCCCTCCAGGGCACCGTTGTCAGCGGCCCCGTGGCCCTCAGTGCAAAGATATCGTCGGCACTGGATAACCGCAGCATCAGGGAGGACGGCTTTGCATATTACGACATCTACTCGTCGTTCGACATCGAGCTTGCGCTTGCCTATTCTTTTCTCTCCCACTTCTCGGTGGGTGCGAGACTTGGGGGAGGTAACTCCGTTGCACGTCTCTCGAAGAAGATGACTGGACTCTTCGACGCTGTCGGAAATGCATGGTTCAGCCCGTATGAGAAGATGAGCGGGAGCGAGAGATTCAACGTAAACATCGGAATGCTCGTATACAGCAGCAACTTCACTTTCGGCCTCGTCTTCGACGATCTCTTCCAGAGTTCGATCTCCACGTCCTTCTTTGACAGGTTCCTTGCTTCTACTACGGTATCTTTATCATACAGGGGAAGCAGATTCAATGCAGAGGGGGATCTCAATTACCTTGTTCCCCGTATCTCGGTCGACCTCAGGGGCGTGGGCTTCAACAAGGGGGAGAGAAGGGTTGTTGCCGCTGCCGACCTGACGCTCCAGTTTCTCAAGGACGTGCTCCTCGATGTGGGTGTCAAGTACGCCTACATCGTGAGCCAGAGTGACGTCGGGACAAGTGCCGTATCGACAACGGTCAGCGGAACCTACGGTAACCTTTCCCTCATGCTCAATCTTGTCTTTCTGCAGAATGTAGAGGAGAACTTCCGTCCATCCCTCGTCTTCACATACTCGACCTGAGGGACAAAAAAAGCGATACGGAATGTTCCATATCGCATATACGGCCAGTTAGTCTCGAACTAACCACCTAGTGCTTAGAAGGCACTTGCTCTATCCAGATGAGCTATGGCCGCGTTATCTGTTACTCGACAAAAATACCTTGATTGAAGGACATTTTCAAGTGGGTAGAGGGAAAAATCCTCTTTTTCCGAAGAAAGACCCTACGTCCCTGACTGCTGGCAATGATAAAGCCTTCCCGGAAACGAGAAGGCTCTACGACTGTTTTCTTATCAGACAGAAAAATCTCTCGTTCCTGAAAGTGTTGTTCCTTCTGAAATTATGTAGTCAACTTTAATGGTGATGGTATCTCCCTTCTTGAAAGTATCTTTGGTGGTCACTTCTGAACCATCTTCAATTGTGATGGTATCTCCCTTCTTGAAAGTACCGATGGTCACTACTGAACCATCTCTGGAAACGGTGACAGTAATTGTATAACCCTCTTTAACTTTACCGTCTTCATCTGTCGCATACATCAGAGATCTGACGTCAGCCTCTTTGACTTCTTTGTGATCACAAAGATAGACCCGGTAATTCTTCATGTATGTGGACATAAATGTGGACGTATCAAATTCTTTACCCGCTTCAAGATCAGAGGGACGTAAAGGATATATTCCCTTTGCATCGGTTAACGGCAGTACCTCTATATTTATGCTCCTCGCTTCCGAGTCTTTATATACACTGTAGGTAATCCTGGCATCTCCTTTTTGAAGAGGTCTGATGGTTTCAAGTGTTCCGGACTCTAACTCCTTGTCATCTTTATCATAAATAGTAACGAAACCGGACTTCGGTAAAGACGTGGATGAAGACATGCCACTTTCAGTTATATATGATATTTTTTCCACAATTCCGGGCGTTAATAAACTTGCACCTTCAAAGAACTTTGTCGGATCTGATTTCACAGTGAAGCTCAGATAATCGCCGACTCTGTTGTATGCATAGACAGTGGCAGTTGTTGTTATACCCCCATAGGAGACAGTAAGAGTGTATTTATGGTCATTTGTGTAATTGAATATCAGGCCTCCGTTTGAGGTTAATACTACATACTCGTCTCCTTTAATTGTTGCACTTGCCGTAACGTCCTCCTGATACCCGGTTGAGTAGTGTGCAGTCACTCTGTACTCACCTCTGGCATATTCGTGATCCGCCAATGCATAGAACAATCCGGGGGCAGTGAAATCAAGGCCTGTCAGGTCGCCTTTTATGACCACTGTCTCGGCGGGCATACATGACAAAGCCAGAAAGATCAGGGCGGACACTATCGATATTACGGCTATATTCTTCTTCATACTTTCTCTCCGTTAAAGTTATCATACTTTCATTTGAAACCCTTAAGAAAGCAAAAGTTAGTAAGCGTAAAATAAATAGGCCAGATTTTTAGGTAGACATAGTACATCATGGTGT
>CAVACS010000180.1:0-4325 GCA_963587105.1 Anaerovoracaceae bacterium
ATTATTATTTAAAAAATGCTTGACAGCATCTTCCTTATCGATAACAATTATGAAAAAGGAGAGGTTTCTTTGGATATTGACAAATTGATCAATTCGGATGTGTTTTCAGATGTCGACTCCATTTTAAACGTCTGCGCGACATGTGCTGAGTTTTGTCTGTACGGCTGTTCTAATTCCAATTGTTCAACATGTTCGCATTCTTGCTCTCCTGGTTGTTCGGATTCTTCTTGTTCCAATCGTTGCAGTGCAGATTGTTCAAGCGCGTGCGTTACAGGATGTACGGTTAACGGTGTTAAAACATGCGTAATCGCCTGCGCAGTGGGCGGGATGATGGATGTCAGCAGTTTTTAATTCTTTCAGAATTCGGGAGGTGTTATGAAAATCGAAGATTTATTGAACAGAGAAATTATGTCTGATAATACGGACATTCTGAAATTCTGCTGGACTTGTTCCGACACATGCTCCTCCGGATGCGGTTCCGCTTCATGCACGACATGTTCAGACAATTGTTCCTCCGGTTGTTCGGACCAGAACTGCTCTTCGGGTTGTTCCCAGGGCTGTACGAGAGGATGTTCTGCAAATAAGACGAGTTGTGAGATTTCCTGTTCATTTTCCGGTGCCGTTGAGATTGCGGGTTTCTGAGGTGGTGGGTGCAGAAGTTAATACTCAATAAAGCCATAAAGATTATTCCGAATAAGACAAGGAATATTCTTTATAGAATAGATGATTATTTTCACAGCCCCGATAAGATTACGCCACTTTCCCCTTCTGATTCCATTTTTCTTCTTTTGTTTGATGGAACGAGAACGAAAGAGGATGTGCGGAGGGATTTCCTCAAGGTATTCAGGACTGTAAAGACTATAGATGTTGAAGCAGTAATCGATAAGATAAAATCGAGGCTACAAATACCGGATCTTCTTGAGGACAGTTCTCTCTATACAGATGAGGAGATCGAAAAATATGGAAACAGGGTGGACCCGGTTTCCCTTCTTATCGAAAGGTCTGCCTTCGATATGAAAGGCGGAGATCTCAGGCTCGATGCTCCTCTGTCGTTGAACTTCAACGTGGCTACGACCTGCCCTTTCTCATGTCGGTACTGTTATCATCCGCTGGATGAAGTCAAGCCGTTTATTCCTTTGGAAAGGCTGAAGGTTATTCTTAGAGAATTCAAGGATAACGGATGTGAATCCGTGATGCTGACTGGCGGAGATCCTCTGTTGAGGCCTGACATTGATGATGTCATGATATATCTGAAGGATATAGACCTTTTCTACACCCTTTCATCGAAGAGCATACTTTCAGAAAAGCGGATAGATAATCTTATTTCAAGAGCCGGTCTGGACAGGATACAGGTCAGTCTCGACTCTGACAATGCCGGCGTTGTGGAGAAGCTTACGGGGGCTCCTGAAGGATATTATGATGCATGTGTCAGTCAGATAGAATACATGATAGGGAAGGGTATCGATGTAAGGGTAAAAAGCGTTCTCACTTCTTACAATGCAGATGATATTTCATCATTTCTGGAGATGCTTCACTCCTTGTCCGTCAGACATGTGCAGGTTGTGAGTTACGGACGAAGCGGAGCAAGACATTCCGACAGCCTTTTTGCGTCATCGAAGCAGATGAAAAGAGCTTCGGATGCAGTAGATGATGCACGCCTCAAATATCCTGATATGACTATCGTCGGTGGAAACTATGAGGCTCAGTCCGCACTCCCTGTCGGAAAGGATGTCCCGATGTTCGATAAAAGGGCTGTGTGCAATGCGGGGCGTTTCAGTGTGACGATGCTGCCGGACGGCGAAGTAACTGTCTGTGAACAGCTTCCATATGATAAGAAATACATAATCGGAGATCTCAGAGAACAGGGATTGATGGAGTGGTGGAATTCCGAGCAATTAGAGAAATGGCTGAGTCCGCCTCCTCGTGGTATCTTTCAGTCAGATTCTCCATGCCGGATATGCCCGGATGAGGATTATGATGTCTGTCACAGAAAATACAGCCGTTGCCTGAGATTCTGTCGGGAGTATTTCGGTTCGACTGAAATGCCTGATGTTAAATGCCCGTCTGCCGATTATGCTTCGTTGAGGCTTACCTGAAAATATGAAGATTTTCCATTTTCCCATACATATATTACTGCTGTTCTTAGTCCTCCTGGCTGTCGTATCTTTTTCCTTCGGAGCCGCTTCCTATGTCGTGTCGATTGAAACACAGAATGAAGAGGCTGTAGTAGCGAGACAGATTGTCGGAGACTGGGTTGTCTCTCCTGTGGATACTTCCGGACAATACGGGGGAGGTGTGCTGGGCAAGACACCGTCTTACGCTCTGAATAATATATCCATTGGTGATGCTGAAGCCATAATTGAAGAACTGAACGGATTAGACGGTGTAAAGACACTCGGTGTAGCCGGCATTGAAACCGTCTACACCCTGGTATTCGGAGGGACGCTCGGAGATATGAAGGCCTCATGGTTCAAGGGGCGTTCATACACGGCAATCGACAACCGCATGCAATATGACGGACGCAGTTATTCCACTCTCCAGGCGTTTGCTCCCGGAGACTATTATTACGACCAGATTTACGGAATCGATTCGGATAAGCTTCTTGCTTATTATGAAGGTGAGGGCAGTTATGAGTTCTACGGTCTTACGGGAAGGAAAGGGGCATTCATTTCCGAGCCTCTCAGGAAGGCTATGGGGCTTGACGGGAGCGAGGAGTATGTCACCATCGCAGTATGCATTAACGACAAGTCATCATTCGCACGAGATGCTGCAGATGCAGTGGAGGTGCCGATTGCGGGATATTTCAGGATACCGGCTAAATATCGAGGCCGCCCTGTAGCCAACGACTGGATAAGCAGGCTGAGCTATGATCAGGGTTCCGAGTTTCTCTTCCTTGATATGGAATACTATTCCAGACTCTTCACTACGACAGTGACTGAGGGTGCCGACATCGAAGGGCGTTCAGGCATTTATGATGTTGCGCTGGCGCTTTTCAGACGGAGAAAGAGCTCCGTTACAGGTATTTCCTATCAGAACATCTGGGTGCGCGGAGGCAGTGAAAGCGATATCAACACCATCCTCAGAAAGTTCGGAGGCACCGTTGCCCTGGAAGACAGCATTACGGCATCGATAGAGGCGGACAGAACACTGAGCAAACTGAAATCATGTACATTCGTCGGAAGGTTCCTCTTCATTCTTACTGCAGCTGTCATGCTCTTCTTTGCAAGGATGGTTCTTGGAAGAATGCTGGATTATGAGGAGAAAACAGTTCTTCTTCTTTTCTCGGCGGGAGAGAGCAGAAGATCTATTGTATTCAGACTTTCACTGATTCTGATAATTCCGTCGATTATGGCCGCGCTGTTGTCGTTCTATGTCGGCATCGTGAAGTTCGGCAGCAATTTTTCAGGATATTTCTCTGTTTCTACAGCAAATGTTCTGCAGTATATGGCTCTTCCGTGCAGTATCGTGATGTTTCTGTTCCTAGTTGTTGCAGAGATGTCGATCGATAACTTTGTCAGACGTAATACCGTGTTCGAGAGGGCCGGACGGCGGTACAGGAGGAAGGCATAATGGGACAGCTGAAATTACTTCTATCCTTCAGAAATTATTTTAAGAAATATGCATTCATGCTCTTTCTCTTTATTCTCATTACTGTGCTTATCACTGCGTATTCGGGTCTCGTCCGCAATATGGAGCTGAGCTATGTATATCATGAGACGTCGGTAATCAGGGGAGACTGCCGTCTGGAACTTGCCGTCTATGACTATGACAAGGTAGTCAGAGCTTTCGAACAGGCTGTGAAGGAGTGTGGTGGCAGGGTTACTTCCTCGCATGCTCTCCTGCCGACGCTCAAGGTTTATATCGAAGATGGAAGCGGAAAGAGAGTTTACCTGGATCTGGTTCAGTGTGACAACCTCACCGGCCGGGAGATAATAGTATTTTCACAGTATGTTCCCGATAAAGATGCTGTTTTCCATGATGCGGCCTCGTTCTCTGCGCTCGATGTTTCTCTTATACAGGATGATGAGCGCGGGGTTGAGCTCGGTCTCAATATATATGAGGCTTTCTGTTCTGAAGACGTATATTCGGAAGTGATGGAAAGATCACCATCAAGGGATAGCGGAACATATTATGGAAAGATTGATTTTACTCTTGAGGGGGATGTCGATTTCGAAGGTGTTCTGAAAACCTTTGCCCGGAATGATGATATCCGGAAAGCTGTGGAAGAGTCCCGGGACGGCACTGCGGTAACCCAGATGACTCTGACCGACAACTATACGACAAAGCAGTCGTATTTGCGGAAAGTTTATACATACAATTTCAAC
>CAVACS010000181.1:0-4283 GCA_963587105.1 Anaerovoracaceae bacterium
ACGACGAGAAGATATTTAAATGATGAAGGATACCCCTTTCATGCGTTTGTTCTGAAGATAAGTGAATGAGTATTTACACTGAGAGAGGTTTCCTATAAACTTCTCTCTGTTGTTTTAATTCTGGAAAGGTGTCCGAGTGGTCGAAGGTGCACGATTGGAAGTCGTGTATGGTCAAAAGCCATCGGGGGTTCGAATCCCCCCCTTTCCGTTTTTTTATGCCCTTATTCCCGTTTCCTTACCGTAAGCCTTTATTATCTCATTGAGGAAATCCTTGTCCGAGAAATCCTTGTTGTAGACTATCCTCGTCTCCCTCACCATCGAGAAGTTCTCGACGGGGAGTGCAACGACCTTACCCTTCCCCAGTTCATCCTGGCATGCGCTTCGAGGGAGTATCGAGACACCCATATCCTTTCTTATAAGGTCCTTGATGGTCGCGATGTTATCACATTCGAGGACGATGTCGAACGACGAAAGCGATTCGTTGTTGCTCTCGAGTGCACTCTCGAAGAGCGTTCTCGTTCCCGACTGTGCCGTACGGAGTATGAGCTTCTCCTTCTTGAGTTCACCGATGCTGATGACGCTGTTCTTCGAAAGAGGGTTCGTCGGACTCATGACGCAGACGAGGTAGTCGGTGTCGAGCATCATCGACGAGAATCTCGAATCGAGGAGCGGGCCGTCGATTATTGCGAGGTCGAGTTCATACGATACAAGTTTGTCATAAAGATTGTTTATCGTGTCGGAGGTGAGGATTATCCTCAGACCCTTGTGATCGTTACTCACCTTGGCCAGTGCCGCGGCCGTAAGGTTGCTCTCGCATGTGTGTGTTATGCCGACCCTCACAAGGGAGAGGATCTTGTTCTTTCCCTGGAGCTCGAGGAGCATCTTTTCATTCAGGGCATAGAGACGTCGTGCATATTTGAGGACTATCTCCCCTTCCGGAGTGAGAATAAGCCCCGATTTATTGCGGATTATGAGCTTATGCCCCACTTCATCCTCAAGCTGCTTTATCTGATGAGATACAGCAGGCTGTGTCATTCCGAGCTCTTCTCCCGCCTTTGTGAAGTTCTGCTTTTCCGCAACCTTCATGAATGTGTTCATCAGTACGCCTAGCATAAGATTGTATCAACTCCTTTTATCATCATTACCGTGAAATATAATGGACATTTATAAATCTCATACATAATGCTGTCAATCATCATTTTTGGCTTTTTGCCTTTAAGATTTCACATCATACGGTTAGAATTGGGTCATGAAAGTTCTTGTATTGAATGCATCCCCGAAGGCGAAGACCTCAATAACACTCCAGAATTCACTCTATCTTGAGAAGAAGTTCCCCTCCCACTCATTCTCGTTCATCCACATCGGATGCTCCGAAAAGGCCAACAGGGAAAAAATCGACAGCTCTGTCGACGAAATCAGAAACAGCGACATTATCATCTTCTCATTCCCTGTTTATACATTCCTCGCCCCGAGCCAGCTGCACTACTTCATCCGCATCCTTAAGGAGAAGAATATCTCCTTTGAAGGAAAGGCTGCATCCATAATAACTACAAGCAAACACTTCTATGACGTCACGGCACACAAATGGCTCGAGGAGAACCTTCTGGATCTCGGCTTCTCCTTCATCGAGGGACTCTCCCTCGATATGGAGGACCTTCTGAAGAAGGAAGGTCAGGATGAGCTCACAGCCTGGTTCGAGCGTACGCTCTGGGCAATGGAGAACAGAGTTTACACGTTGCCGCAGAAGAAGGCTGCTCAGCCCCTTCCCGATATTCCATCTCCCGTTCTTTCTTCAGAGAAGAAGAAGGATGACTACACAGTCTCGATTGTAGTCGACTACACATACAGCAGGGAGAGGCTGGAAAGGATGATCTCATCCTTCGTCTCCTCCTTCCCTTATAAGACGCGGCTTGTCGATCTCTCGGCCTTCTCATTCAGGGGAGGATGCCTGGGATGCCTGAAGTGTGCACTTGAGGGGAAGTGCGTCTACAGGGACGGCTTTGAAAACCTCCTCGAGAACGAGATTCTCTCATCAGACGGCGTCATATATGCCTTCACACTTCTCGATCACTCGATGGGTCCCCTCTTCAAAACCTATGACGACAGACGCTTCTACAACGGACACAGAACAGTCTCCGTCTTCAAGCCTGTGGGTTACATTATCGATGGCGATATCTCCAGAGAGGATAATCTGAGGACTGTTCTGGAGGCGAGAAGCGACGTCGGAAGAAATTTCCTTACAGGCATGGCTTCAGACGCGCCGTCGATTCAGAAGCTTTCGCTTTCCCTCTCGTATGCACTCGAGAAGAAATACCACAAGCCCCGGACATTCTACGGCGTCGGCGGCATGAAGATATTCAGAGACCTCATCTGGGTGATGAGAGGAATCATGAAGGACGACCACAGCTTCTATAAGAAGAACGGCCTCTACGATTTCCCGCAGAAGGAGAGAGGAAAGATGATCGCCCTCTCCTTTGCCGGTGCACTTATGAGAAACAGAAAGCTCATGGCAAAGGGAGGTGCAATGATGGATAAGGGAATGCTATCGCCCTATCAGAAGGTCATAGACAACGCCTAGGCCCTTCGCTCCTTTCTCGTGATCACAAGATATGCCAGAGTGCATATCAGGGCAGACAGAAGCGATCCCGATACCGTGGCAAGTCCCACGGGGAACAGGTTATCGGGATACATCGAGGAAAGGATATAGACCCCGGGAATCCTCATCAGCACTATCGCCGTAATGTTGTGTGCAAATGATATCCCGGCCTTTCCCGCGGCGCAGAAATAGCCGCTGAATGCAAAGTGTATTCCTGCAAAGATCGTATCGAAGACATATCCCCTGAGATACTGGCCGCCGCTTCGTATGACAGCCTCGTCCGATGTAAAGAGAGAGACAACAGTCTCGGATGTAAACTGAACGGCAATGGAAACAACAGTGCCGAAGACGACTGCGACAAGAAGCGCCCAGTAGAGAGTCTCTCTCGCCCTCTTCGCCTTCCCCGCCCCGATGTTCTGCGCGCCTATTGCCGAAACCGATGAAAGGATAGACGATGGCACAAGGAATAAAAACGATATGACCTTCTCGACAATGCCGACTGCGGCGGCATCCGTCAGGCCGCGTCTGTTCATTATGACGGTGATGACGATGAACGCAATCTGGATAAGACCGTCCTGTGCTGCAATGGGAAAGCCGACCTTGAGTATGGGACAGACCACGCTCTTTGTAAGTCTGAGGTCACTTTTCTCCACATGAAGCGAGGAAGCATCACTTCTTCTAAGATGCAGGAGTGCAATTACAACACTCACCGCCTGGCTCAATACTGTGCCGAGGGCTGCACCCGAGGGCCCCATTGAAAGAGGACCCATGAAGAGGATATCGAGAAGAATATTGAGCACGCATGCGATAAGGACGAAGAACATAGGAGTACGACTGTCCCCGAGTCCGCGGTATATGCTGCTGATGATGTTATAGGCAATGATGAAAGGAAGGCCTGCAAAACATATCAGAAGATAGCTTCTTGTACCGCTGACAGCCTCATCCGGCGTACTCATTATGGATACGATGCCGTCTACGAGGAATATGAGAAGAGCTGTCAAAAAGACGGCGACTATCGTGAATATGGAAATCGTGCCGCCGATGGAGCGCTCGGCGCTTCTTCTGTCCCCCGCCCCCACTGCATGAGATACGGCGACCGTAGTCCCCATCGCAAGCCCCACGATCATGACGGTCAGCATATGCATGACCTGGCTTCCGACAGAGACAGCTGTCGTGCTGCTCACGCCCTCGAACTGTCCGATTATGAGAAGGTCGGCCATGCCGTAGAGTGTCTGCAGAAAATATGATACGAGGTATGGAAGCGAGAAGCGGAGAAGGTTCCCCGGAACACTCCCTGTAGTCAGATTCTTTTCCATTTCATCGTATTTTTCTACAAAACCGATACGCTTTTCAAGGTATTCCGTAAAAACAGAAGATATTGTCTTCTGGAAAAGACGGAGAGGAAAGTCTCCTTTCTCATTGCGTCATATGGAATCGGCATCTATATTGAAACAGAGACGAGTTTATGAAAAAGAGCTTACCCTTCTCCCCTCAGACGGATAAGCTCAACTACGAAAGATCCCCCGTTATGTTATAATCCCACCATGTGTATGGTCTTTCCTTTGGTAGAAACTATTATCGCAAAGAATTACGAACAACGCAAATTGAAAATCAGAAAACTGCCGATTTAGTTAGGACAAACGTACCAAATAACCATTGACAGGCCGGTAAAGTTATGATTTTTTCA
>CAVACS010000182.1:0-4270 GCA_963587105.1 Anaerovoracaceae bacterium
TTGGTATACAGTGCCGTCTATGAAGTAAAGCAGGACGAGAAAGGTAACTATTATTATACAGACACCGGCAAGAACATAGCGATAACTACTCAGGACAATGCAGATGGGACAGGATACTTTGTAAAGGTATCCGTTCCCATCAAGCTGTCGGGCCTTTCGAACGGCAGGCTTGTAGCAGAGGACAACAATCAGACATATTCCTTCATGCTCAACAATGCATCAATCCCGTCTGAGCCACTTCTTTTCCAGGTAGGTGTTTCGGAGAAGGTTCTTGTCAACAACACAAAGAGTGAATACTTTGACGAAGAGACAGAGGGCTTCAAGCCGAGTGACCAGAGAGTTTACATCGGTGGGGACATCAGAGGATTATCAGCCGGTACTACTACAATAAGAAAGACTGCTACAACCACTGAAACAGTTACAGGGTCGCTTATTACGCTCATTGAAGGGTCCTCCTGTACGCTTACACTTAACTACAATCCTGAATACACACATCAGAAGGAAGTCAGGTGGGAGATTATCGGAAGCAACACATCAATGACGACAGATGAATACACAGCAACGCCCTCGGCTGATTCTTCATCTCTCAACTTCACGGCAAGGAAACTTGACAGCACACTCGGAGACGGATTTACAAAATCGATACACATCAGAGCTACGAGCGTTTATGATGCGAACTACTATTGTGATTTCACAGTTGTCATTGAATGTCTTGTAAAGAACATTACATTTGTTGCCAAAGCATTGACGAGGACAAACACTGCGGACAGGGGAGCGGAGCCGACCTACAAGCTGATAGCTGACCAGAACAATTATCCGGACCAGCAGACAGACGATTACATAGACTGTTACGACTATGCAGACGTCTCGGGTGACTCGGCACTTGTGAATGCATATCTGATACAGATGCAACCATATCCGGACTATGATTACACCTTCAAAGCGGAGCTTGTAAAAGGGGCCTCGGTGGGGAACATAAGCACGACAGGGCTTGACGCGAGTGACAACACCTTTCGGTTTGTACCGAAAGGCCGTATTTATGACAGCTACAACTCAGACGGAACACCGACATCCGGCTCGTCTTATACAGTAAACTACGGAAGTGCGGTAGTTAATGTCAGCTGTGCTGATTTGAATTATTCAAAAGAGTTTACAATCAACTATGGAGCAGCAGCGGGAAGGCTGGTCAGAGAGATAGACAATCCTCACAGCGGTAACAACTGGAAGATATGGGACACATCCGAGAGCAACGGGCAGAATTACCTCTATGGTCTTGAGGCAATTGTAATGTACGAAGGCGAAGAATTCCCAGTTACTCTCATAGACTTTAACAATGGTACGACTGACACCAGTACATTCTTCAATCACTGGGCAGATGAGACATTGGACAAATACGGTAACAAACAATTCGACCCGACAATGATGTGGGTTCTTCGTGACGGTTACGGCAATATCTGTCTTGATGGTACGAACTATTACACCAACAATATTGCAGCAATGGCCAAAGATACAAATCAACTTGTATACGACAATGCAGGAAGGACAGACAAGAGCCAGAATGCATGGGACGGCGGATTGACATTCAGAGTATTGACAGAGGCAGAGAATCCGAAAAGCTACAATTCAGATCCACGTTTTGCCGGCATGACTGAAGACGAGAAGGCGACATACGTATCTGCACAGGGCGAAAGCTATTACGAAGGCACATATGGATCAGTCTGCACTCTGACAGCACAGAAGCAGGGTATTTACAAACTGGAATACACTCTTATTACGATCCTGAAGAATGCGAACGGTGAACCGCAGGTCGACAGTCAGACAGGACGGTATGCATATGTTGTCACCAAGGGTGAGATACCGGTTTATGTAATCTCCAAGGCAAATCAGGCAATGGTGAGTGCACTCAATACACTTTCCTTGGAACTGTTACAGAAGTCGAGTATATTTCCGTTGATAAAAGCCAACATATCCAAGACAAACCTTGACAAGTGGTTTCTGCCGAGTGACGACAACAAGGTCGGTGACAAGACAGTTACGGCGACGATGCTGAGAGGCCGGACATATTGCGTCTTTGACAAGACACATGAATATCCGGACGGGACATATATCGGTCTCAATGATCTGGATCTCGGTACCAATGCAACGCTTGATTTTACAAAGCTCGACAAGACTTACTACGACACGCCGGGCGGGTCTGTGAAGCTTTACAGCGGGCAGACAGTATCGGGAATGGCAACGAACGGGACGAAGATCGATCGCACATTCTCCAGCTACGGCTTTGAAAATCTGATACTCAGTGGCGCAAACGGGATAGCAAAGCTCGAAAAGGTCCACAAGTATGTAATCGGCAGAAATGAAAATGTCACACAGGGAGAGTGGGAGAAGAATAATCTTGACGGGAGCAGCATACTGGATTTCTCGAGTCAGAATATTGAAAGCATAGCCATTAAAAATCTGGTATTGAAGAATACAAACGGAATTAAATTCAGAGAGAGTATCGATGTAGACAATGGTATATATCTCAAGTCTGTCACTCTTGATAACGTATTGTACCCTGCCGGCATTTTCTATGACGGAGTAAGCACCTGGAACAGCCTTCAGGCGAAGATGATTAACAGTATTACATTCAAGAATTATTATACAAACTATCTTGTACTTAACTCTTTCAACAATTTGTCAAATCTCTCGTTTGAAGCGAATATAGGAGTAATCAGTGTCGGAGGAGAAGATGACAGCTGGATGGATTTCGGATCCTCGAGATTCTATATTTCGAATGCTACTACAAGAGATCTGGTAAATCCGCTCGATACAACAGACAGTACTGTTAGGCCGATAAAGCTGCCCGATTTAAAATCCGTCAACTTTGTATTCAAAGATATAAAGCTTGAGAATACTGCATTTACAAAAATCGATCTGAGTAATCTTTCGGGTTCATTCTGGGTTGAGCTTGATAATGTGTCGTCGCAGAAACAACAATCGACCTCCCTCATCCCGGATGATATCATTATTTCAGGTAATACACTGAAAACCGTTTCGATTCAGAATGCGATTGCTCAGAAGCTGAGTATCGGGACTGGTTGCAGTAACATTGATAAACCGACTTTGACAATCAATGGCAGTGTTTTTGCATCATTGTCAGTACAGGCAACTCAGGAAAGTGAAAATCTGAGTTATAAGTCCGGTTTTGATACTATCACAGTAACAGACTGTACAATAAGCAATACTTCGGAGAAGGATAAAATCAGTATCAGTGGAAAGGCAAATCCGCAGAGTACGAAAATTGAGATGACAAATATCAACTCAGACAGCAATATCACAATTGGCATCAGCAATCTGATTAACTTTGATACCATAACTCTCTCTAAAATTACAAAGCTTTCAAAAGTCAATCTCTCCGGCTCAGGTAATCTGACATCATCAGAGCTCAAGATTTTCGGATGCGGTGACGGGGAGCTTTCAGTCGAAGGCGGCAGTCTTTATCAGCTTACTCTTTCCAAATACACAGATAAAAACAATAACGTTTACAAAACATATATAGGAAATACAATCAGTGTTGCCAGTTCCATTGTGACTCTTCTGGAAGGCGTTTATCAGAAGGATATGAGCAAGGCACTCTCGTTCGCTTCACCTTCTATTAAAACTCTCCAGATAGGTTCGACTACAGCTACCGAGCCTATTGAACTCGGAAGTATCAGCCTTGATTGTTTTAAAGAAATCAGTAACAACGAACGAATATTTTCAATTTCAGGTCCCGCCTCTAATAAGACTGCAACAGTCAACATCAAAGCTTTAGATTTCAAAAATGCCTCGAATGTAACAATTACAACGCTAAATGAACAAAGAGACGATACAGGGCTTATAAATGTGCAGACTGTCAATCTTGATAAGGCAACTATTTCTGAAGGGAGTCTTGTGAATGCGGTCAAAATGGTAAGCGGTATTGCAAACAGCAAACTGACAGCAAAAGGAAGCAAGATTATCAATGATACCAGCAATGATGATGGAACAACTGTCATTGCCATTGCCGGAAGCGGGTTTACTACTATCACGGAGACAAAAGAGGTCGTCGACAAGGAAGGATTTGCGGATTTCTTCTACTTTAATGAAATCATCGGTGTTGACGATACAACCAAAGCCCAGGAAAAAGCTCATCATTCGTTAAGCTGTTACGATTCATTCAGCCAAACGTCGACAAGTGGAGCAAAGCTTACAACCTGTACGGAAAACTGCAAGAACTTCACGGAAGGGGGATATCAGCTTCATTATCATG
>CAVACS010000183.1:0-4231 GCA_963587105.1 Anaerovoracaceae bacterium
GCCGTAGCCGATACTGTAGCCATTGCCTTGTCTGCAATGTTGAATACCAGTGCAGACGGCGATATGACAACAGACGTAGCTGTCGGGAGATCCGCTGCCGTTGCAACAACTCTGTAGGACTGATCTGCAGTAAGAGAATTTCCTGCACTGTCCTTGCTTAATGTGGTAGCTGTCACAACAGGATCCTTGTCCTTTTCTGTCGCATTAAGACCTTCGACTACTATGCCGTCATTTGTCGTGCTGTAAGAGATAAAGCCGGATGCATTCTTTGCCGACCAGAGCACGCCTTCACCCTTCTTGGATGCAGGTACATACTTCAGAAGGCTTTCAACCTTCTTTCCGTCACCTGCAACAAGATACTGCGGAGACGATGTAGTGAACGATATGGAGGAAATATACTCTTCGTCCGGCGTGATTATTCCACCTGTCACAACATATGCCGAAGCAGTCTTAACGGTGCCGTCCTTGCTTTCCCTTGACGCTACAAGCTCACCTCTTCCGGCATCTACACCTTCGAGATAGATAGTGTTTCCTTCAATCTTTGTCGCCTTCGCGTACACAGAGGTTGCATCACTGAGTCCGTCAGTGTTCCAGTCTACGGTTTCATTTGTAAGAATACGTCCTGACTTGTCATAAACAGTTGCCGTAACAGAAGTCGGGAAGGATGCATCCTGTTCAAGTGTCACTCTGCTGGGATTGAGCTGGATAGAACCGATTTCATACTGACTCGGATCCTGTGCGCTGCCGCTTTCAATAACTGTGATGGTTACAGTGTCACTGATAAGCGGTGCAGAACCGTAGACATAAGCCTTTATGGTCGCTGTACCCTTGCTGATTGCTGTAACACGGCCGTAAATATCCATCGAGATTACCTTCTTCGATGTATCATCCGGATGCTGTTCTTCAATTGTCCATCTGATATCAGCCGATGCATCAGCCGGCGTCGTGACGGCACGGAAGGTGCGGGAAGAGCCCATTGAGAGGGTTACAGACTCCTCCTCGCATCTGAGTTCCGTTATCTTAACCGGAGAAGTAGAAGAATCTACAACTTCGATAAAGAGCTGTGCATAATTCGTATCCGAACCGTTCTTCGCAGTTGCCCTCAAATATGCCCTGCCGGTTGTGCCGTTCGGCTTGAGTGCAACCGTCCTGTTGGATGAATCGGTCGGAACGAACTTTACCAGTGTGCTTTCAGTTGTAAGGTCTTCAGTGAGAAGTTTCCATTCAACAGTTGCACTGGTTGAGAGTGTATTTGCAACATATACCTTTGCGGTAACAGTCGCCATTGATTTCTCAGCAAGATCAAACGAGATTGCTGTCTTATCGAGCGTAACAGCTGTAATTGCCGTGGAAATATCATCAAGAACTCTGACAGAAAGCGATGCGCTCTTGTTTGTTCCGATATCCCTGACACTTACAGTGGTATTGCCCTGCTTGATGCCATTGATGGTAGCAGTTTCTTTATTCCTGGTATCTTCAACAATGGACGCTGTTGTCGTGTCATTGCTCTGCCATTCGGGAGAAAGTGTTATCCCGCCCGGGAAAGGTCTGACAAGCACATTCTGTGAACCACCGGTCTGAATTGTCACTATACCGTTAGGAACAGTTGTAAGATGGTCAAGAACGGTTTCGCCCTTTATGCCTGTATAAATTGAGGCAGAAGAAGAGAGAGATCCATACCATGCACGAAGCGTGGTCTTTCCTGCATCACCGGAGGTGAGTGTAATAGCGTTGCCGTTAATCTTCTTCTTTGCAATGGACTCATCATCCATCGTCCATGTGACAACGGCATCTGCAATAGGTGCTCCGTCTGTTGCAATTACGGATGCAGTCACGACCTTTTCTTCGTTTTCATCCTTCTGGCTGAGCTGGACTTCCTGAGTTGAAAGTCTGATGTAAGACGGCGTAACCTTACCTTCCGTCTCGATTACAGTTACAACAACTTCAGCTTCGATATTATTGTCATAGTCATGAGCTGTGATTGTAGCAGCTCCCTTGGCAACCGCTGAGATTGTACCGTTGCTGCTGACTCTTGCTATATCGGAATCACTCGTTCCCCATGTAATCTTGCTCTCTGCACCAGTAGGAATAAGCTCTGCCCTTACCTGGTATGCCTCCCCTGTTCTGAGAGTAAGTTTACTGTCAGAAAGCTGGATTCTTTCAAGCTTGATTGTGTCAGAAGAAACTGTAACATTACATACCGCTTCGACAACTTTGCCATTGTATTCAACGGATGCAATTATCCTTGCACTTCCCGGTGCCTTCGCTTCTATAAGTCCCGTATCACTGACAGTTACAACATTTGAGTTCGTCGATGTCCATGTTGTCTTATAGCCTGTAATAGTAGACGGGAATACTGTCACACTGAGCTGTGCCGTCTCTGCTTTCTTCATCGTCAGGGAGGAAGAAGAGAGATTGACCATGCTGATATCAGTTCCGCTGTCTGCTGTCTTTGTTACTGTAACATACGCAGATGCAGTGAAAGCACCATCATCTTTGCTGGTTGCTGTTATATAACCGCTGCCTTCGCTTACAGGGACAATGTTTGCTGTTCTCTTTCCGGTTGAAGTGACAGTAAAGACGGAGTCGGCATTACCCTTCCACTCAACTTCACCCTCACTTGCCTTGTTGTTCTTATAAACAGTAGCTTCAATGGTTACAGCATTATCTGAGCCGATTACAAGAGCAACATTCTTCTTGTTGAGCTCAATAGCTGTCACCTCTTCGCCTGTCATGCTTCCCTTCGGAACGACTGTTACCTTTGTTGTAGCCTGTATTGCAGGATTGTTGGATGAATAAACAGTAATCTCTGCCGTACCTTCGTTTACTGCTGTGATAACAGCTGATTTATCAGAGCTGTCATTAGCCTTTACTATTGCAGTAACAGGATTGTTGGAAGACCATTCAACCTTGTCATTGAGACCGGCCGGCTGTGTTGCCGCAGTCAGTGTCCATGTAGACCCCTTCTCCAGCTTGATTGTCGACGGAGATACTATAAGCGAGCTGAGCCTCTTGGAAGAGTCAACTGCACCGACAATGACCAGAATGCTCTCTTCTTTGCCACCTACAGTTGCCGTGATTGTTGTGTTACCGGCATCTCCCGGGATCACAAGTGCACTGTTCCCGCTTGCGTATATAGTTGCGATTTTTTCATCACCGCTCTTCCACTGTACAACATCTTCCGTAATATCACCGTTGGAATCGATGACTGTAGCTGTCAGCCTGTATCCTGTAGTATCAGACTGAAGCATCTGCACAATGGAGGATCCTGAAAGGATGATTCTGCTTACAACCGGTTTTGTCGGATCTGCAGGCTTCGGTTCCTCTAAAAGCTTGATGTACGCTCTTGTTTTGATGGTGTTTGTACCGTTCTTTGCCGATGCAACAAGGAAGCCTTCTCCTGCCTTCAAGCCTTCGAAGTAAATGGTGCTGCCATTGCTGTCAACTTCGTAAAGCGCAGCTCCGTCTGCCTCGAAACCTTCAAGCGACCATGTGATTGTGCTGTCGATAGCTTTAGAGCCCGAATATGCTGCCGCTGCAAAGGCTGTCTTCTTGTTTATATAAAGAGTCGATATCGGAGACGAAATGACAACAGATGTAACACCTGTTATATTCTCCGGTCTCGCCACTGTAACAACTGCTGTTGTCTTGACGCCTGTTTTATCGGAAATTGCAGTAATGGTTGCTGTGCCGTAACCGATGCCCTGTACCTTTACTGTGGTATCAGTTGTTTCCAAAATGGAAAGAACTTCCGCGTTTGTAATTGTAAAACTGAATGTGTCAGAAGCTGTCTTCGGATAGCCGTATACAGACAGAGTAAGCGAAGACTGGAGACCGATTGTTGCACTTGACGGGTTGAAAAGCACCACTGATGTCTTTGCCGGATCTTCGTTCGGTGCCTTTACTGTTATTTCACAAGTGTCCGAAAGAGTGTATGTCGAATTGAACACTGTGATTGTCGCTGTGCCGACGCCCTTTGCTACAACCTTACCGCTGTTAGAGACAACTGCAACTTCTGTATCAGAAGACTGCCACATAACATTAGCCTTAGCTGTCTGCGGGATAATTTCCGTGTAAAGCTGATGGCTCTCTCCCGTTGTAAGAGTAAGCATGGTTTCATTAAGCTTCAGAGCCTTCGGTGTTGTAGTGTCATCAGGTGTTGTTACAGTAATAGTACATGTATCTTCAATAGTTGTGCCGTTTACGACTGCCTTGATTGTTGCAGTGCCCT
>CAVACS010000184.1:0-4148 GCA_963587105.1 Anaerovoracaceae bacterium
TAGATTGAACCTTCGTATATGCAAAAGCCAATTCACCTAAAGTCTCGACACCGTTTTCAAATGTCACCGAAGAAACGGTTGACCAGGAGAAAGCATCTTTACCAATTGTTTTTACACTACTAGGAATCGTTATTTCCGTTCCAGTCCAGTTCAAAAAAGCCTCTTTCCCGATAGTTTCAACATCCGAAGGAATTGTGTAACTGGTCTTAGCGGGAGGCACACAGAGAACCGTTTTACCGTCGATGGAATATACAACTCCCTGAACAGACTTTGCACTTGTGTTTCCGCTAGCGACATTTATCGCATTAAGGGTTTTGGGAGTCCAGAATGAACCGATATTACTGAAATCCAGAGAAGAGGGGATATCGATTACATCAATTTTCGTGCCATTAAAGGCATAACCGCCGATTTTTACAAGACCTTCGGGAAGGGAAATTGTTGTCAGTTGTTTGCAATCTGCGAAGGATTTAGACTCTATCGTCTCCAGAGCAGAGCCAACGGAAAATCTCACGGTATTAAGAAGGCTACACTTATAGAAAGCTTTTTCATTGATACTCTTGACATCCTTGCCGATAACGACTTCGGTTACACTCTCCATACCGCTGAATGCATGCTCAGATATGGAGGTGACTCCGTCATCGATTATCACCTTTTTGGCATTAGACTTATATTTCCCAGCCCACGGTGCAGAAGAGTTTTTACTGGTATCATCCCAGGTGTAGGCAGTCATATCCCCGCTTCCTGTAACAAGGAGTGTCTTCTCCGTGCTGTCATAAATAGCCAGTAAATTATCTCCAGCCTTGTAGCATCCGCACACAGTACACTCACCTGTTTCATTAAAGCTGTGACTGAGCTTTGGTATCGGTTCTGTCTTTGTCCCACTGCATGCTGTGCACTTATAGGTTTTGACGCCTTCAGCTGTGCAGGTTGCTGCTGTCGTCGCGGTGCCTCCATCCCACGTGTGCCCTGTTGCAGGAACGGGTTCTGTCTTTGTTTCACTGCAGACTGTACACTTATATGTTTTGACGCCGTCAGTTGTGCAGGTCGGAGCTGTTGTCACACTGCCTCCATCCCATTTGTGACCTGTTGCAGGAACGGGCTCTGTCTTTGTTTCGCCGCATCCTGTGCACTTATAGGTTTTGATGCCTTCCTTAGTGCAGGTCGGAGCTGTTGTCTCACTGCCTTCATCCCATGTATGCTCGTGCGGAGCTTCAGCAGGATTATCTTTACAACTGATTACGCTGAATAGAATTAGTACTACTAAAAGTACTAAAACGGGGGGGGTAAATCTCTTTTTCATCTCACTTTCTCCCTTTCTGGTAAATAAACAATAAACTTATTGCTAAATAAATGATAAAAGAAGGAGAGTATGGTTGTCAAATAAATACCATAAGGATTTTCTGGGGCATTTATGATGCGACCTAAGAAAAAAGAGAAAAATTTGATAGATACCTCACGAAAGTAATGATAGACTGATAAAAAAGACAATAATCAGGAGAAAATTATGACGATTTCCGAAAAGCTTTTAAAATACGGCGTCAAGACACCGGACATCCTCCTTCCGAAGAAGGATGTCGATACAAAGAAGTGGGCTGTCGTTGCATGCGACCAGTACACATCGCAGCCGGAGTACTGGGAGAGCCTCTCCGAGGAGATCGGGTCAGCCCCGTCGACTCTCAGAATAATCTACCCCGAGGTCTATCTCGAGTCGGGGGAGAAGGAGAAGATCATCTCATCCATCAACGAGAAGATGAACGAATACCTCGAGGGAGGTATCTTCGATGAGTACAAGGAGAGCTTCATCCTTGTCGAGAGAGAGACAGAGAGCGGCACACGCTACGGCCTCATGCTTGCACTCGACCTTGAAGCATACAGCTATGCAAAGGATTCAAGAACGCTCGTAAGGGCGACCGAGGGCACTATACTATCGCGTATCCCGCCGAGGAAGGAGATAAGAAAGGATGCTCCTATCGAAGTTCCTCACATCATGGTGCTCATTTCCGATAAGGAGAGGAAGATCATCGAACCTCTGAGGGACAAAAGGGAGAGCCTCACGCTCGTCTACGACAGCGATCTGAACAAGAACGGCGGCCACATCAGGGGCTACCTAGTAAAGAGCGAGGGAGACAAGGAGGCAATCCTCTCCGGTTTCGAATCTCTTTACAATACACTCGATCCTGCGAACCCCCTTCTCTTTGCTATGGGCGACGGCAACCACTCCCTCGCAACTGCAAAGTCCTGCTGGGAGGATATAAAGTCCGGGCTCGGCGAAGAAGAGAGGAAGAACCACCCTGCACGCTTCGCGCTCGTCGAAGTTGAGAACATCTTCGACCCGGGACTCCTCTTCGAACCTATCCACAGAGTCTTCTTCCATACAGATATCGAGACCTTCGACTCCATCCTCTCCTCCTTCTGCAAGTCATTTACAAAGGAGAAGGTATGCTGCAGCAAGGGTCTTATAAAGAAGACCAACATGCCCGGGCAGCACTTCGGCCTCAACGCGGGGGACGACTATTATGTATATACAGTCGAAGGCGGAGAGAAGGCCATCGCCGCAGGAACCATACAGCTTGTCATCGACCGCATGCTTGAAGAGAAGAAGGGAGAGGTGGACTACATCCACGGCGTCGACGTCACACTCGAACTGGGGGCGAAGAAGGGCAACCTCGGCATAGTACTGCCGGATGTATCGAAGGACAACTTCTTCTCCGACATGCTCAAGGACGGGGCATATCCGCGTAAGACCTTCTCCATCGGACACGCCAACGAGAAGCGCTACTACATGGAAGCGAGAAAGATCAGATAGTCAGAGGGGAAACTCGTACGAGCCCTGCCGTATGATGCGGTAGGGCTTCTTTGTTGCATCTACAAGCGTCGAGCTCATCCCTCCCCTTATGCTTTCGTCCTTCACGATGAAGTCAAGCCTCCCGCCGAAGACCTTCTCGATCTCGCTGTACGTCAGAAGACTCGCCGAGCCCGAGATATTGACCGATGTCGAATATATAGGGCCCGATAGAGGAAGAAGGGCCTGGAGGAAGCTGTCGGAGGGAACTCTTACAGCCGTCGTCCCTCCGTCGGGGGATGAGAGGACTGCCGTCAGCGAGCACGGCCAGAGGGCGAGTATGTCCTCGGGGACAATGAGACCGCTTTTTTCAACCTGATCGCGTGTCATGAGAACGATGAAGGATTTCGACTGCGGTCTCTCCTTTATCTCATATATGCGCTCGGCGCAGGATGGAGTCACGATTGAGCTTATGCCGTAAATCGTATCGCAGGGAAGAGCACATATCTCACCCGCCTTCAGCCTCTCTGCCACCTCCGGAATATTATCTTTCGTGTGATTGATTATTCTTGCCATTGTTTTCTCCTTTCTTCCGTTTACAGGAGAGCGGGACAATGAGCAGTACTATCACTGAGTACACTGCCGCCAGGGCGGAAGATATCAGAAGAATGGAGAGAAACGTTAGCCCCTCATAAGGCGTGCTCTCCTCCTCATCCGACCTCTCCGATGCCGGATCATATACGTCCTCGTCTGTGAACGAATATATGACCGACCCGTGAGATAAGTCGGACGAAGATGAGGACTGAGCGCGGTACCTCAGGCTGTTGAGATCACTCTCCTTCTGTTTGACTTCTTCCCGGATGGAGTTTATCCTGCTTTCTGTAGATTTATTGGCCAATATACCGTCATTCGAGAAGAAAATGGTCAGAAGAACCAGAGAAATCACGAAAATGGCGGCAATAGACAAAACTTTAAATCTTGTAAACATAGTATTGTATCGATATAATAGTATAACGAATTTGCGTCATTGGCACGTACTTGGGAGGAAAAACAATGGCAAAAGCCAAGAAGACCTGGAAACTGGTCCTTATCAGTGTAATACTGTCCGTCCTTATTCTTGCTGCTTTCACTGCAGTCTTCATTCATCTTATCGTTCCTGCTTACAACATCAGCCAGGAACAGATTTACAGTGTTCTTACCAAGGCACTTCCGATCCTCATCGGACTTGTCTTCATTGAAATAGCTCTCATCTCCTCGCGTAAGGGTGAAGAGGATTACAGAGAGAATATCGACAAGCTTGCTCCCAATGCATATGATTCGCCGCTCTACAGCGCACCCGTGGACGATCCGGCGGCTAAGAGAAGCC